>JAQGOU010000471.1 GCA_028293445.1 Verrucomicrobiales bacterium
TGTAGTTCCTCACGACCCGGAAAGGTTCGCCTTTCCGGGTTTTTTATTTTTGGAACACAAAAAAAGAGCCGCCCGGTTTCCCGAGCTGCCCTCGTAATTTGGTAAGGATGACTTCCACGTCGTCCCATACTATGTCTTCGTTTGGTGACTCGGAGGCCATTCTCCGCGTACGCGGACTGCACCATCGAACTTCGAATGTCTCCGGCTTGGTTAGGGACGAGGTGGAACTCATCCTTACCGTATAAGATTGGGGGGGCGCTTGCGCGCCGCCCCCCTGTGGCCGTATGCTAATACCTTAGTGCGTGACGATCGTGATCTTCTCCGACAACTGGCTTTCGCCACCGTTGTTCACGGCCGAGATATAAATCTCGACCGTCGAAGCTGCCGGTAGGTTCTCGAGGGTAAAATCGAGATCGGCCGGCGAACCAACCGTCACCGGTTCCGCATCCACGCCGATGATTCTCCGCCACACGCGGTAATGACTCGCACGAGCTGAAGCACCCCATTTCGCCGCCGCCGCGTTCGGTCCGATCAGGATCGCATGAATATCGGTTGGCACGTCCGGCGTTTCATCAGCACCCGGCATGTTGAAACCAAACGCCTTCCAGCGCGGATCCAATGGATCAAGGATATCCTCGAGTTCATGGAAGACACCGCGCAGACCTTTCCGCACTGCTGCGAATTTTTGATCGCGAATGGTGAGGAGGTTGGTCATGGCATCTTCCTGGTCGATCACTGCCTTGCGGGCATCCTTCAACGCATCCAACACCGCTTGCGCATCCGCCGCCGTGAGGTTGCGTGCCGCACCCACGGCCGGATTCACGGTGAGATACGCCACCACCGCTTCCAACAGCAGGATGAGCTCATCAACATTCTGTGGCATCTCCAGCGAACCGAAGAGACCGATCGCGTTCCACAACTCGGAATATTCCGTACCGAGAATCGGTTTCAGAATTTCACGAACGAGGAACAGGAATGTCCGGGCTTCCAGACGCGCAACGTTCATCGCATCACGCAGCCCTTTCAACACTGGTTTGCCATTCTCATAGTTATCGCGCGCTGTGATCGCGGCTGCACGTAACGCGAGCAGCGCCACGAGCGGATAACGCAGGAGGGTTATCATTGGATATAGGATTATGCCATTCATCGCCAATGCGATCGATGTAAGGGCGCCGTTATTAGTCGTTGCTATCGGATTTTTCATACTGTTTTCTTTCTATTTGTTACTGCCCTGAATGGCGCTCGCTTGTTTCACAAACTCAAATGAGCCTGTTCATCACTCACGTTTGTCACCTTCAGTATTCGTTTTTACGAACGCGCCCATCCTCTCACACAACACCTGACAACAAATGTCAGGTGACAAAAATAGGTTTTCCTTTGTAAGTCGTTGGAAATTGGGGCTTTGCGTAAGAAATCGCACCTGACACGAAAAAAAGTTCTGTGGGGAAGGAATAAAAAACGCGAAAATTGCAGGAAATTCGGCCGAAAAAGGGAGGGTTAGACACGAATTCAGTCAGAACTAGATAATTGCTGGCACCGCTCGCGGATGCCGACAGATTATCACGAATGAAGACAAGCTCCCAACGGGTTTTGGACATTCAGACTAATCCGGCTCTTTGGCTTAATTTAAAAGAAATTTTAAGCCTGCTTCTTTCCGGGAGAATTCGTGCTAATCTGTCGGCATCCGCGAGCGGTGCCAGCAATTATCCAGTTCTGACTGAATTCGTGTTCACGTTTTTTCTTCCCAAGTGATTGATCTTCACGGGGTAAAACAGAAAAAGGACGAAAATTATCCGCAATTTGCGTCGCCAAATTATTTTTTGGCGACAGAAATTGGTAATAATTACCGCCAAATTATTTTTGGACGGGATTTATCCGGAATGAATCCTGACCAAGCCGTTTTGCCCGAAATTATCGGGAATAAATGACAGTAAATTATTTTTGGACCTCACAAATCCGGAATAAACGGAGTCAAATTTATTTTGGACGACAGAAATTGGGAATAAATGGCGGCAAATTTATTTTTCCCCTCGCCGAGCGGGAATAAATGCCGGGAAATGGCATTGGATCAAATTTATTCCCAATAAATGGGACCAAATTATTTTTTCCCCACATTTATTGCGGATAAATTTGGGCAGATTTTTGTCAGACGATACAAAAAGGACCGGGAAATCTCAGGGCTGAAAGCCCGTCATGTGAAAGCCCAGGCTGAGCGAGCATCGCGAGCGGTGGCCTGGGTATGGCCATAGCGAAAAGCGCCAAAGCCTGTAGGGCTGTCACACGCATCGTTCGTTGGCGGTACAGTAGCCTTCTGTGCGACGGACGCTCAACCCTTCCGGTCCCGCTCCTGTCAGAAGCGAGGCAATTGTGTCAGGAGGCGAAACCCGGATCCCGGAGGCAAAACCAATCGACACAATTACTTCCGCCCACTACGCTCCTTTTCTATGAACGGTGATGTATCTCAATCCTTGGGGTATACTCATCTGTTGGACATCATAGCACGCGTATGCGAATCCCAACGCTTTCGGCTGTTCTCATCCTACTCTCCTGCGCCTCGCAGCTTCAGGCCGACGAGCCGCTGGCACCTCCGGCGCGCTACGAAGTGCAGAGTCCGTCTCATAAATTTGTTGCTACCCTCGACCCCCAGTCCGGCGTCCATGTGAGGGCGAGCGGTTCTTCAGAGACGCTCTGGACATCGACGAATTGGTTTCGTGTTGCCTTCTTGGCTGATGACGGGGAGCACTTCGTGACGGGCTACGCCGGCATGAACCTCATTCCCCAAGATTACGCGAAAGACTTGGTGTTGATTTCCTTCTGGCGACGGGACAAGAAGATTCGAGACGTGACAGTGGGAGAGCTGTTTCCGGACACGCGCATATTGCAGAAGACTGTTTCACACTATAACTGGGGCAGTATCACGGGAGTCACCAACAGCGCCCTAATTGTCAGGAGATGCGATGGAAGGGTTATGCGGTTCGATGTGAGCACGGGGAGGATCACGAAATGATGTCCAACAAGGTCACTGGATCGAACGCGGACGGGCCGCGTCAGTTTCCAATTTGGGCGCCACAGGTCGCCGGCGTCGGTCAGTTCAGACGTTAGGCATCTCGCCGATGAGCACGGGCAAAAAAATCATACTGACATTTTGTGGCATTCTGGTTGCAGTTATAGCTGCGGCGGCTTACACCATGCAAAAGAGCAGTCGCGAGCATGGGTGGTGGCACGATTGTCGGGACAACTGTCAGTTAATTGACGACGCGAAGCGGCTTTGTGCAGATCAGCGTCATTTGACGACTGGCACAGCGATTACTTGGCAGGATATTCAGCCGTACTTCACGAACTCACAATATTCGGGCTGGCAGCATCCTTCGCCGGTTGGCATTCCGAAGTGTCCCGCCGGTGGGACTTACACACTGGGGAACATCGGGACTTGGTCTCTGTGTACGATTCCGTATCATCAGTGGCCCAACTGCAAGAGCAAGGATGGCTCAGCATGGAGAGATTGACGATCCCTAACCAACCGGATGCATCTAACCCCGCGATCGCGTCACGGTTGCATTCTGTTTACCACTGGCGCGGGGTCGTTGATTCGGAGTATCGTCTGCATTCGCACACATGACACAGGAGCGCCCGTTACCCAAGTTTCCGGCGAACCGTGCCGCGCTCATCGTGGTTTCATTTCTCACATTTGCGGCACTGGTATCGTGGCTCATGATGCGATACGACGGGAGTGCCTTGCCGGTGATTCTGTTCATCGCACCCGCAGTCATCGGATATTTTTACTATCATCGCCGTCGTTGTCCCGAGTGTCTCAGTCGCTTGAAGGTGCGTCGTGATTACATCGACGGCACAGAACGTTTTCGCTTGTTGCTGGATTGTCCGCGTTGCCAAATTGCCTGGGACACTGGACAGATTGGAGATGAGAGCAGTGGCGGTTGAGACGAACTTGCAGGCTAACCCGCCGACCGCAGCGAATCCCGTGGCTCATCCGGAGTATCGTTGACGGGCTTGCCGTGCAAAAATATCCTTTGACCCTCACGTTACGTGATCCTGCAGAGTGCAAAGTAATCGCGAGGCATATGGTGTTCTTTGCGGAGAAAAACGATGGCTTACACAGTCAAACAAGTGGCCGCGATGTCGGGTGTCAGTGTGCGCACACTTCATTTCTATGATGAAGCGGGGCTGCTTAAACCTGCCTATCTCGGGGCGAATGGCTACCGGTTCTACGAAGAGCCACAACTCCTGAAGCTCCAGCAAATTCTATTTTACCGGGAGCTGGGCTTTGAGCTGAAGCAGATCAAACAAATCCTCGGCCAGGCAAGATTCCAAAAGGCTGCGGCTCTCCGATCGCATCGCAAGGTTCTGGAGAAGAATGTCGCGCGGACGCGCACGTTGATTGAGACCATCGACAAAACCATCAAGCACTTGAAAGGAACGAAGAAAATGAAAAGTGAGGAATTGTTTACGGGCTTCAGCGTGGCCGCCGGAATGGATCGCTTCAATGAAGGATTCAATCGGGATGGCACGACGATTGATTGCAAGGTGTCGGGGAAAGACACCGGTGGCGCGATGTGTGTTTTGGAGCTGAACAACACGGGATGGCCGCGCCATATTAATCCGGAACAGGATGAATGGATTTATGTGGTTGAGGGCGAGGTGGTGCTGGAGATTGGCAAGAAACGATTTCACCTCGGCCCTCGTGAATCCATGTTCATTCCACGCAACGTCGAGCACGTATTGGGCGGCGTCCTCGGCGGCGCCCCCGTCAAGATCATCAATACCTACCAACCGGCCGGAAAAATCGAGGAGTTCTTTCAGGTGCTGGCCAAATGGAAAGACCTGCCGACGCGCGAGCAGGCGATCAAGAAGACCTACACTGACGAACAGAAATACGCGATGAAGCGGTTATTTGAAGCTCACGGAATGGTTCTCACTGGTCCACCGCTTATAATTGAATGAACGGCAGCCATCGAACGCTCCGGGTCTTGATACGGCACCCGTCACGAGCGTGAGGCAGAGATGAATTTGGGTTTCATGGCCGGATACAAGTGAACACCGATACCGCCGCAAAGATCCCTTCCCAATGCCTATTCAATGACGATGATTCCGGAGATAGAGAGTTTGGGGACGACGATATTAATGAGCGTGCCTTGGGATGCACGACCGCTGGAAAATGCCAGCTCACCTGAACTGGAATCAACATCAGCTGTCAACATTTCCACCGAACGGACGTGGGACTTTGGAACGCTGACGCTCAAGCGGATGTCACTGGCGGCAGATACTTTGTCTTCGAGAGAAGAGATCTTTTGGACGTTCAGGTTGTAGAGGTGGACGATCGTGCGTTTGCCTTGATCACGGACGACCACGCGAATCGTTGCCGGACCTTGCACTGTGATCGACGGTTGGACTGCCGCTTGTGCGGTCTTCAACCAATCCGCTTTTTCAGCGCTGACAACGGTTCCACCGTTTTTCTTGAAAAGATTCACGGCGTTCTTCTCGTCTGCGTTCAGAACCGATTCGGATTCGACCAACACGACAGGGGTGGCGGCTCTCCTGGCCGAGAATGATTTCAGCGTCGACGTGAAGTTTTCTTCACAAACCGCTTCGAACTGAACATTGGCGCGAGTCAATGCGGTCGCAAGTGCCAGAGGTGCGCATTGATCCGTATCGACCCAGCGTCGAAAGGGGAGAAACAATAAAACGTCCGCGCGCGCTTTCGTTTCATTGAGCAGCTTTTCCGTCTGACGCAAGAAATCGGCCTGTGGACGAACGGTGGCAATCATTTTCGTGCGATTAGCCTCGGGCCACACAGGCCAGGAAAGATAAGAGGCATCGTGGGCAGCCGCTTCGGCCATGGCGAGACGCATGAGATTCGGCGCGGTATTATAATCACCGTCGGCGATGGTCACAGCGACGAGTGGTTTGTGATGACTGATCGCCTGGAGCAATTGGTAGGTCGGACCGTATTCAACCGTTGAGCCACCCACAGTTCGCGGTTGATTCCCCATATCTTCCACGACGACCATGTCTTCCACCTTGCTCATTTCATAAATGTTGTAGCCGTAATTGCGGCTCTGCGAATGAAACACCTCCGGGGAATTCAAACTATTGTTACAGGTGATCAGCGCTTTTGGATTTATGGTGCGGGCGAAGCGGCGCATTTCCGCCATGAAATCGCTGGCGATGGTGGAACGGAAGCGAAGGAAGTCTTTGGGCCGTTTCACAGCGGCGTCGCGAAGGGTGGCGATGGCGCTCGTCGTCGGAAGGGTTTTATCTCCAAGAAACTCAGCGAACTTTTTCATGCAGAATTCGCAGTAGCAACCTTCTGGATGAACAGTGGGATTATCGAAGAAGATGCCGTCGTGGCCGGTCTCGATCTGTTGACGCACCATATACTTCTCGTAAGTGCGCCAATCGGGATTGTTCATACAGGCGGGGCGATACTCTCCGCCATACCAGGAGGGCAGGGCATTGCCCTCACGATTTACCTGTCGCCACGCGGTGGGTGGCGTTTGAAACTGTTTTCGAAAATCTGCCGACCAATTTTTATCGAAAGTATCCAGCTTGACGATGGAAGTGGCGCAGACATAGCCGATGGCCAATTGAATGCCTCGCGTTTTGGCGCGGCGAACATATTCCGCAGCGGCCTGTCGGTTGGTGGCGAACGTTTTCTCGGGTGGCAATCCTTCGTAACCGGCGGCGCCGAGTCCGCTGGCATAGATGATTGTAACGCCGCTCGCTGCCGCGGCATCCGCTTGCTCGCCCAGGTTTCCCAGATGGTCGAAGGCATGGCCGGCAACACCGACACGCAATTCGACCGGCGTTTTATCAGCAGCGAGAGCAGTAGACGCGACACTGGCCGCAAGAAGGAACGAGAACAACTTGAGCATGATTTGAATTGAGATGGATACTAAGGCAACTGCGCACGATAATCGTTTGTGCCGCCGTAGCCCTTGTATTTACCGAAGAGAATGTCAAACGCGCCACGTGCTGTGGTCAAAGCTGTGTCAGCTGCGGCAACTTCTTTGTCCGCCGCTTCATAACGTTTCATCACAGTGGCGTAAGTGGCTTCGTCCAGGTTCTTGCCTTTGTAAGTAGCATGGAGAGTATCGTGGCTCTTCTTCGCCAGATCTGTTTTGGCCTTCGCCTGCTTCACAACGTTGAGTTGATACTTCAGGACTTTCTCGGCGGTGGCCAAATCTGGGATCGGATCCTTTTTCGCTGGTGCGGCCGGGGCTTTGGCGGCTGCTGGTTTCGTGCTCGTCCCACCAGCTGAATCAATGGCGGCATTATGATCCGCGTTTTGCTGCTTAACTTTTGCCGTTACCCTGGTCACCTGGCCTGAGCAGACCAGGCCGTTTGCGAACAGGATTGCGACCACGATGCCGGTGAGTGGGAAGAAATGTTTCATAACGAAGATGTGTCTAAATTTTTAATGTGTTTTGCGGCGTTAGCAAATTTATTCGCGGCAGCAAAACCCTTGAAACGGCGTCATCCCTTTGTAATGTGCGTTATGCGACTTTGGCAGCGATGCCTGCGACTCTCCCTTCTGCTGAATCTGGTCCTGGTGGCTCTCGCAATGATCGTGGCTAAACAACGGACCACAATGCCCGCCGTTGTCTCGCTCAAGAAGAGTGATCCTGAACCGGTCCCGGGCGAAGTCTCAGTCGGCGAAATCCGAACAAATAACGTTTTGGTGACGAATGCGTTTAGCTGGGCTCAGCTTGAGTCGCCTGATTTTTCTACTTACATCGCAAATCTGCGTGGCATCGGTTGTCCCGAGCGGACGATCGCAGACATCATCATCGCCGAGGTCGAGGAGCTTTATGAACGGAAGTGCGCTCTCGTGCCGCTCGACGCGCGATTCTGGGAAACCGATGTGGCGGCGCATCGTGCATGGCTAAAACGCGCCGAGGAACAACTACGCCTGGAGCGTGAGAAGACGACTCTGTTGCGCCAGTTGCTTGGAATTACATGGTTTGGCCCCATGAAAAACGACGCCTATGATATTTCGATTGCGCAGTTTTTCTCGGGAATTGCCGATGAGAAGCGAACAGGGCAGCTCGTGGCCCGTGTAGAGCGAACCAAACACGACGACTACTTGTTGGGCCGGGGACGTCTTGGTCTTGCTCTCCCTGAAGACCGGGTGCGCGACAAGGCTCGATTGGACGAATACCTTTCTGATTTGGCCGGCATGTTCACTCCCGGAGAGATGCAGGAGCTTAAATTGCGCAATGCTTTCGTGGGTTCAATCGAAAAAGGTTCGGTGTCGGCGATCTTATTGAGTGTTGCCGAATGTCGGGAGGTGGCGCGATTGATGTTAGGTTCACTTCCGGAGCCTGGCCTGATTCCGATGGATGATGCGAATTCCAAAATCCTGGAACAACTGGCCCACAACGAATCGTTTCAAAATCAACTCAGAACGTTCCTGGGAGAGGCGCGATACGCGCGTTATCAAATCGCCGGAACTGGCAATTTCACTTCGATTTATCGCTTTGTGAAGGATGCTGAGCTGCCAAGGGAACTTTCATTCGACATCGCCCGACTCTCTGTTGCCGCGGAGAATGATGCGAAACAGCTGCGCGGTAATACGGCGATTCCTTCTGCTACCCGTGCCACGGCGTTGAAAGCGGTTCGCCATCAAATAGAACAAAAAGTGAGCGGGCTCGTCGGAACCAATCAGACGGATTTTCTTCGCCGGAATGAATACTGGTTGAAAGAGTTGGAAGCGCCATGATGAAAAAAGCCGCTTTCATCCTGTCGCTCGCGATCAATGTTGTGTTGGTCTGGTTTATCCTTTCACCTGTGCCGAAAGCGGCACCAGCGACGTCTCAATCTGCTCCAACATCGATCTGGCGAAAGTCGCGTCTTACACTGCCGACATCGTCATTCGTCACCAATGTCGTCGCAGCTCCAATCCATTGGTCTCAGATTGAGTCAGCCGATTATCTGGTGTTTATAAAAAACCTGCGCGCTCTGCGTTGTCCGAAAACCACTATTCGAGACATCATAGTGGCCGACGTTGAAGATAACTTTTCGCAACGTCGTGAGGCAACAGTTCGGGAGCCAGTGAGTGCTTTTTGGCAATTACTGGTCGAGGAGGATTCCATGGAAAAAATGGTTGGGGAGAAAGAGCCGCAGCTTCGGCAATTGCATTCAGAAAAAGAGGACACACTCGCGGCGATCCTTGGTCCTCTCTACGAAAGTAAATCTTACTTTAATATTAACAATGAGGCGGTCGCGCGGCTTGGTTTTCTTTCGGAACAAAAGCGAGAACAGGTGTTGGCGTTGCGTGAACAGTTTGAGGGATACTTCCTGGAAGCACATCAAAGCCGGGATACGAATGTGCCGCCGTTAGGGATGCGTTTGGAACCAATTAACAGTTCGTTCGAAAAGGCACTCGCAAAAATTCTGAACTCCAGCGAACTGGAAGAATACGAATTGCAAATGGCACCCGCCGCTCAGGGCCTGCGTCGGCGTCTCGACTGGTTTGGACCGACAGAATCGGAGTTCCGCAAGATCTACGCAATCCAGAAGCCGATTGAAGCGGATCACACCAATCTGCTGTATGCTCCGAATAACCTTTCGGAAAAGGATATTGCATCGATTCAGAATACTGTGGATGAACAATTTATTTTGGCATTGAGCCCGGAGAGGCGAGCTGATTTTGAACGTTCACAAAAGGAGGATTTTCGCCGCCTTTACGCTTTTACACAACGATTGGACCTGCCGCGCGAGACCGCCGTCCGACTCCATGACATCGAAAAAGAGATAAAGAAGAAAATCCAACAACTCCAAGCGGACCGAACGCTTTCGCAAGAGGAGCGGACGCAACAGCTTGATGCATTGGAGCCCGTAAAGACGGAAATGGTTCTCGGCGTTATCGGTGAGTCCAACTACAACGCTTTCAAAGAAAATGGGCGTTGAGTCCGAATCCAACGCTTTAGTTTTCTGTTTCGATCTGTAATCTGAGCGCGTGAATCCCTTGACCGAGAAACCAATGCCGGCCGTTCATGCG
>JAQGOU010000506.1 GCA_028293445.1 Verrucomicrobiales bacterium
CGAGGAGTATCTCTATCCGGCGATGGAAGATTTCAAACTCGATATCATTATCGACCAGGGACCGAACGCCCGCAGTGTGCGTCTGAACCTGCCGCGCTTCACGTTGATCGGCGCGACCACTCGTAGCGGTTTGCTCACGGCTCCCCTGCTCACCCGTTTTCCAGTCCGCGAACGCGTCGATTATTACCGCGCTGAACAGCTTGAGAAAATTGTGGTGCGTTCTGCAAACCTTCTCAACATTCCCATCGAAGAGAATGGTGCGCGGGAAATCGCCCGACGCAGCCGTGGCACGCCGCGTATTTCCAATAATTTACTCCGCCGCGTGCGCGACTATGCGCAGGTCCGCGGAGATGGTCGCATCACATCCGAAATCGCGGACGCCGCCCTCGCCATGCTCGAGATAGATCAGAACGGTCTCGACGAAATGGACAAGCGCATTCTCGAAACCATCATTTGCAAGTTCGGCGGCGGACCGGTAGGCGTGAGTTCACTGGCCGTGGCCGTGGGCGAAGAACCGGACACCTTGGAAGAAGTTTACGAGCCGTATCTCATCATGGAAGGCTATCTGAACCGCACGTCGCAAGGCCGCATCGCTACGGAACTCAGCTACAAGAAGCTCGGAATGAAAATGGGCGCGAATCAGACGAAGTTGCTTTAGACACTTTTCAGCAGTAGGAGACGAGGTAACGAGACTCTAACTTTCTGCTGCAACCCAAAGAAATTTGAGCCTCGTTACCTCGTCTCCTACGAATTAAGGATGGCCGCGTAGCGCATTCGCACGCGTTTTCAATTCATCCAGCAGCGCTTGCAGCAGCGGAGTCATTTTATTGCTGTATAACACCCCGAGGAGGATCGGTTCAAAACCCGGCAATGGAATCGCCCGCACTTTCGGCGAGAAATCCAATTGCGGGATCGCCACGGACAATCCGATCCCCAAACCGCCCCCGACATATTTCTCCACCAGATCCAGCGAGCTGACTTCAATGCTCGTAAACCAATCGACGCCGAGACGCGCCAATCCGGCCTGGAACTGTTCGTAAATCGCTTCAAAGGTCGGGAGGCAAATCAGCGGCTCCGTGATCTTGTCCAGTTTCCAAAGCTGATCGGCGGTTTTGATTTTACTGTTCTTCTCCACGAGCAAAACCAACGGCAGTTCGAGCAATTGCAGCGCTTTGATTCCGGGCGCGGATTTCTTTCCCACGAGAGTAATCGCCAGATCGATTTCTTCTTTCAACAAAAGGTTTTCCAGTTCGGGCTGATGTCCTTCACGCAAGCTGACTTTTAGATTCGCAAATTTTTTACGCAGGCTCTGCAGCAGGGCGGGCATGTGATCGCGCAAGACGATGACCGATGCGCCGATCCGAATATGTCGCGCCGTGCCGCCCTGCAGTTCCGAGGCAATCGCATCGATGTTCGAGAAGAACGGTTGGATGAATTCATACAGCTTCACGCCCGACGCGGTCAGCTTGAAGGGTCGACGCTGAAACAAGGTGACGCCGAGAAACTCTTCCAACTGCACGATCTGTTTACTCACCGCCGGCTGTTGGATGCCGTAGGGAATGCGTCGCACCGCCGACGTGATGCCCCCGTGCCTGGCGACATAAAAGAAAAGTTCGAGGTGATGGACGTTCATCGATTTTAGGAATGTTCATGAATGTTTATCAATTCACGGTGCGCGGGCAAGGAGCGTTACAACGCAGACATGAAAATGTTTGTCCTCCCACTCCTCGAAGTAATCGGTGTCATCCTGGCCGCGGACTTTGTCGCGGGCTTCATTCATTGGTTCGAAGACGCCTACGTGCGCGAGAACACTCCGCTGATCGGCAAATGGGTCGCGCGCAACAATATCATTCATCATCACTACCCGCGTTACTTCACGAAGAAGAATTGGTGGCAGAGTTCATGGGATCTCCTTGGCTTGTCGTCGGTGCTGATTCTCGCTGCGTGGGCGCTTGGAGTGTTGAGTTGGCATGTCTGGCTGTTCGCCTTCGTGGTGACCAATGGCAATCAGGTTCACAAATGGGCGCATCAAACCCGCAAGGAAAACGGCCGGTTCATTTCGTTCCTGCAAGACATTCGCATCCTGCAAACCGCCCATCATCACGCGTTGCATCATACCGATCCGAAGAACAGTCACTACTGTGTCGTGACGAACATCCTGAATCCGGTCCTCAACGGCGTTGGTTTCTGGAACGGCCTCGAATGGGTGATTGCCAAGACAACCGGCTTTCAACGTCGCGATGATACTTCGAACGAAGGGTTTGGGCCTGGTCCGGAATGGCTGAGTGAGTTTCGCCGTCCGTCGGCTCCGAAGCGCCCGGCGAACTTGGTTGCGGTTGAACTAGTTGCGGTTCTGAGCGAGACGCGATGAATTCCACGGAGAGCACCCGTCTCGGGTGCTCCCTCCAGGGGGAAGGATGAGTTTCACGAGTCCCTGACTTTCCGCGCTATGGCAGAGAGAACACCTATTGTGCACAAACGAAACGGGACTCATGGAACTCGTCCTTCCGATGCTTTTTGTCCGTTCCTCGCCTAAAAACCCACCGTTTTCTCGCGCCTGACGGCAATATGTTAACGCAAGTCTCGTTTCAGCCTTTTGAGAGGTCCCCAAACCATCAAAAGGTGCAACTCATTGATAAATGGGAGGGTTGGGCTTCCCGGAATAGATTTATTTGGCCAAATCTCCTCGATTTGCCTCCCAAGAGGTCGTCTTTTGGTCAAATAAAAGCGTTTTGCTTCCCAGAATGGAAATATTTGGCCAAATATTTTCATTTTGCTTTCCAGAAAAGACGGTTTTCCCGAATGACTCTGGTTTGGGAAGCAAAATAGAAATATTTGATGAAATAAAACCATTTTGCTTCCCAGAATACTTTTCTTTGGTCATTTCATGGCATTTTGCTTCCATGAACGGTTCCAAACGGCCAAAAGGGGAGCTTTTGCTTCCCGAAATGGAAATATTTGACCAAACATTTCCATTTTGCTTCCCAAAGTGCCGTCCCACCGCCGCCAGCCCAACCGCCACTTCCGAAACGCCGGTAAGATGACCGCCAGTCCTCCTTGAGCCTCCGGAAATGACCTCCCCGGGACGAAATCGATTCTTTTTCTTCCCTGGAGAAAGGCTGGCGCGTCGCGAGACGGTGTTTTCATGTCAAGACACCCGCTGCTCATTGTGGTTCGCATGATGCACCTCGCCTATTCCACTTTTCGGAAGACGTGTTAGTCTCTGAGCCAATGCGAGTTATTGGTCATCTTGAAAACGAACAGGCAGCGCGGCGCTTCGGCGACTTTCTTTTTGTGCACGGGATTATTAATACCGTCGAGCGCGAGGAACCGGCGTGGGCCATTTGGGTGCATGACGATGATCAACTGACGAAAGCCGGGCAGTGGCTCACGACATTTCGCGCCAACCCATCCGATCGTCAATTCGATACCGCGAAGAAAGCGCAGACGATCCGCGAGGAAGAGAAGGAAGATTTAAAGGAATTCCAAAAGCGATTCAAAACGAGGCAGGATGTATTTCGACGATCGACTGTGTATGGAATGGGTAAACTTACCGTTTTGCTGATAGCTCTCAGCGTCGCGGTATCTATTATTTCGAACCTTGGGAAAAACCTGGAACCTATCTCGAGTTTGTTCATGGTTCAGTTTGCCTTTGACGGGACAATGGTGAGTTGGATGCCCGGATTGCAGGAAATTCGGCAGGGCCAGGTATGGAGATTAATTACCCCGATCTTTATTCACTTCGGTCCGGTTCATATTCTTTTCAACATGATGGCAATGAAAGATCTGGGAAGCGCCGTGGAAGGGGTCGAGGGAACGCTCCGTTTATTGTTTCTCGTCTTGGTGATCGCCGTTGGTTCGAACCTGGCCCAATATTTGGTCCAACCGAAGGCCATGGTTTTCGGTGGCATGTCGGGAGTGCTTTTCGGGTTGTTTGGCTACATCTGGATGAAGAGCAAGTTCGACCCTTTCTCCGGATTTCAGCTGCATAAAAACAATGTGATCATGATGTTGGGCTGGTTGGTCCTCTGTTTCACAGGAGTGATGGGCAACATTGCCAACACCGTGCATGTCGCTGGATTGCTTCTTGGAATGGCGATTGGGTTCGTTGCGAGTAAACTTCGTCGCGCTTGAGGCATTCCTGTTAATCGTAGCCGTCGTTTGGAATCAATTTGACCCCGCGGCGGATGTCGTAAAACATTCCCCATGCGCCAACCCATTCTGCTGTCCGCGAAGAGCCTTCTTCCCATTTTCCTTTTTGCGGCGCTGACGTCATCCGCTCTCGACGGCCCGCTCACGCCGGAACAAGCCATGGCCAGCTTTCGGCTCGACCCCGGTTTGAAGATTGAATGCGTCGCTTCTGAGCCCGATGTCGTTTCTCCTGTCGCCGTGGCGTGGGATGAGCAGGGACGCATGTTCGTCGTGGAAAACCGTGGCTATCCCGTCGGCCCCGGCAAAGGTCTCCCGCCCGCCGGACAAGTCGTAATGTTCGAGGATACTAATGGCGACGGCAAATATGATAAGCGCACGGTGTTCGCCGATAAGCTGACTTTTCCCAATGGCGTGATGCCGTGGAAGGGCGGGGTGTATGTGACCTGCGCGCCTAATCTTTATTATTTCAAAGACACCGACGGCGACGGCATTGCCGATGTGAAGGAGATTGTCTTGAAAGGTTTTCAGGATTTGTCCACCACCCAACTGCGCGTGAGTCATCCGACGTTGAACATCGACAACTTTGTTTATCTCACGTCCGGTTTGACCTCCGCGAAATTGAAATCGCCCAAGCATCCCGAATTTCCGGAAGTGTACCTGAATCGCACGGACGGACGTTTCAATCCATTGACCGAACAAATCGAACCGACCGCGGGCATGGCGCAGTTTGGCCAGAGCTTTGACGATTTCGGTCACAAGTTCATTTGCATGAACCGCGAACATATTCAACACGTGCTGATGCAAAACAAATACCTGAAGCGCAATCCGGACTTTGCTTTCTCGGACGTGGCCCAAAGCATTCCCGATCACGGGGCGGCCTGCCGCGTTTATGCCAAGAGCGCGAATATCACAACGGCGGCGTCGCACACTGGTTTCTTTACCTCGGCTTGCGCCGTGACCTTGTATCGCGGCACGGCGTTGCCCTCGGAATACGAACACAATTCATTTACCTGCGAACCTGCCGGCAATCTCGTCCATCGCGATGTCTTGAGTAATTCGAACGAAACCTTCGTGGCGAGTCGCGCGGCGGATGGAGTGGAATTTCTGGCGTCACCTGACAATTGGTGTCGTCCAGTGAATCTGGCCGTGGGACCTGACGGCGCGCTTTACGTCTGCGACATGTATCGCAAGACGATCGAGCATCCGGATTATTTACCGGAAGCCACCCGCAAGATCACCGACTTCCAAAGCGGCAAGGACAAGGGACGTCTCTATCGGATTTCGTCGGCGACCCCGACCAGTGCCCAAAATAAATCGATGGGGCGCAAACCGAACTTCGCGAAGATGAGTGTCAAAGAAATCTGCAACGAGTTCAACAATCCCAACGCCTGGTGGCGGGTCACGGCGCAGCGGATTCTTTTGGAACGGCAGGACAAAGCAGCGGTGCCTATTTTGAAATCCATGGTAAAGAACGGCAAAACGCCGCAGGCCCGAGTGCATGCGTTGCGTATGCTGGAAGGATTAAATGCCCTGGCGGATGCGGAGATTCAATTGGCGCTGGCGGACAAAGACGCAAACGTGCGCGAGCAGGGGATTCAAGTGGCTGAAGTGCGTTTGCCCAAATCGGCAAAGCTGCTCTCTCGCGTCATTGAACTCGCGGGTGATCCGGATGCGCGCGTCCGTTTCCAATGTGCTTTGTCGCTGGGTGAAGTTTCCGACGATCCGAAAACGATTCCGGCACTTGCGAAGATTGCGCAACGCGACATGGGCGATAAGTGGGCTCGTGCCGCGGTCCTGACTTCGGTTGGTCATGAAGCCGACAAGCTGCTGCATTTACTTCTTGCGAGTAACACGGACCAAGAAGGAAGCGCTGCGATGTTCGTGGACCTTTGCAAAATTGTGGGGGTGAGTGAGCCGCGCGAAAATATTATGACTCTCTTGAGCGAGGTCACCCGTTCCATTCTGCCCAAGGATGCCGGATGGCAGATCGCATCGGTCAATGGCATTGCCGAAGGTCTTCGCAGCCGGACCAATCCGATGAGTTTCGCCAGTTTGCTGGTGGGCGATTCGGGCGCAGTGATGCAGCTCAATCTGCGGATCGCGAGACTATTCAAAGTGGCTGCCGAAGCGGCGCAGGATTCCAAACTGCCTTTGAGCCAGCGCGTGGTGGCGGTCAATTTCCTGGGTCAATCCGATTACGCGACGAGCGGAGCTACTTTGGCCAAGCTGCTGGAACCAACGCAAGCGAGCGAACTGCAAACAGCGGCTGTGCGAGCGCTCGGTCAGATGAATGATGTCGCGGCCTTGAATACACTTGTGACCCGCGAACATTGGTCTTCCTTCACTCCATCCATTCGTGACGCGGCGGTGACTGCGATTGTTGGTCGAAGCAATCAGGTTGAGTTGCTCTTTACCGCGATCGAAAAAGGAGACGTGCAGGCCTGGACAATTAACGGGGACAAGCGGAATCAGCTCATGCACAGCAAAGACGATAAAATCAAAGAGCGCGCGACGGCGTTATTTAAAGACATGAATGCCGGTGATCGCATGAAAGTTTACGAGGAGTTCAAAGCGGTGTTGTCCTTGCACAGAAACCCCGCCAACGGACATGCGATGTTTCAACGCACCTGCACCCCTTGTCACACTTTCGCCGGCGAAGGTAAAACTGTCGGCCCCGATCTGACTGGCATACGCAATCAACCGGACGATGTCTTGCTGTTGCACATCATGGTTCCAGAGTTTGAGATCATGCCGACGTATACGCTCTACAATGTGGAAACGAAGGACGGGAATTCCATCTCGGGTTTGCTAGCCACGGATACGCCGACGACGATCACGTTGCGTCAGGCTGGCGGGATTGAAGAGCAGGTGCCGCGCGCGAAGATCGCGACCATGGCCTCGAGCCGTTTGTCTCTGATGCCGCAGGAACTGGAGAAGACCATGACGAAACAGGAGTTGGCCGATTTGATTGGTTTCCTCAAAGGTGAAACCTCCACGACCAAGTAAGGATGGTCGAGGTTCCTAAATGCTTTCGTCGCGTTAGGGAAACGTGTTACAACTGCTGCTTCCATGAAGCTGGCGCCAGTAAATCTGTTGGTTGCTGTTCTCGTTCTGCTGACGGGATTCTTTGCGCAGTCGCAACCGATCAGTAACAGCAAGCTGTCCATTCATCTCATCAATGGGTATACGCCCGGTTCTTCCAATGTGGTTTCCGGTCGGCCTCAGCTCCTGAAAGTGCTCGCGGTCGATCCCAATTTCCCTTCCGGCCAACTCGCAGCCATTCGTGATTTCAAAACCAAAGCGCCCGGAGGAAAAGTCATCGTGCGCGTTTATTCGCCGAAAACGTATTGGACCAATGACGATCCTACTATCAGCGCCGCGGATTTCTGGACGAACCACATGCTGCCTGCGCTCAATCAACTTTCTCCCAGCGATAAGCAGTTGATCGATTACCTCGAAGGACCCAACGAAGGCGAGACGCCGACGCTTGGCTATCCCTATGATCCGCCACATTTTGCGGCCCAATGGTTCAATCAATTCTGGACAAACCTGACGCCGATGATGGTGTCTGCCGGATACAAACCATGCATCGGTAGCATTGCCGTGGGTAATCCGGGTGACTTGTCTGAGCTCGACTATTTTGTTCCGGCGTTGCGTCAGGTGAAGGCGGCGGGAGGTTCGTGGAGTTATCACGCCTACACGATTAATTACACGACGGATGTCGCGGATGAATATTGGTATTCGCTGCGTTACCGGCAGTTCTACAATTATTTCGCGCAGAACTATTCAGACCTTGTAACGCTCCCGCTCGTGTTGACGGAGGCCGGCGTTGATTTTAGTGGCACGGCTGCCACATCAGGATGGCAAGCACGCGGATCGAGTGCTAATTACGAGAGATGGTTGAACTGGTTCGATCACCAGCTGCAACAGGACTCTTACGTTCTCGGCTGCACACTATTTCAAAATGGCGACCCGGGCGGTTGGGCTTCATTTGATTTGGAAACGGTGATGGCCGGAGCGCAACCAGGGGTCGTGCCGATTACCGGTTGGTTGAAGAATTACTTAACCAATCCAACA
>JAQGOU010000512.1 GCA_028293445.1 Verrucomicrobiales bacterium
AAACACTGGGGCAAATTTGCCTTGGTTTCCAGTCTGAGCGTCGCTGCGGTTCTGTTCACCAGTTGGTGGATGGTTCACTCCACTTCCGATCGCGTGTTTCAAGATGCCAAAGCAATTCCGGCCAACAACGTCGGATTGGTGCTCGGGACCAGTCCGCGGCTCAAAAGTGGCAACCTGAACTGGCATTTTAAAGTGCGCATGGAAGCGGCGGCCAAATTGTTTCGCGAAGGTAAAGTCCAGCATCTGCTGGTGAGCGGCGATAACCACATCCTCGGCTATGATGAACCGACGGAGATGAAGGATGCGCTTGTGAAACTTGGTGTTCCTGAAACCGACATCACCCTCGACTACGCGGGATTCCGCACGCTCGATTCCGTCGTGCGCGCCAAAGCGATTTTCGGTCAGACAAAGATGACGATCGTGACCGAAGATTTTCACGCGCATCGCTCCGCGTTTCTCGCGCAACATTTCGGCGTGGACGCCGTGGTCTTCTGCGCACAACCGCTCGATGCGAAGTGGACTGTGCGGATGCAAATCCGTGAACTGGGCGCCCGTTGCAAAGCTGCTCTCGACGCTTACGTCCTGCATACGAAGCCAAAGTTCCTCGGGGATAAAATTGAGATTAAGCTGACGAGCCGCAGTAACTCTGCAGGGCGGAGTTAAAGGCGTTTTCAACCACGGATGAACACGGATAGACACGGATGGAGGAAATGCAAAACCACCGGCAAATCTATTTCGGATCTGATCCGTGTTCATCCGTGTTCATCCGTGGTTAGAATCTGTCTTTTCGTTTTCGGTTTGGTGGTTTGTCAGGCAGTTAAGGCCGGTCCTCAACCTCTCCACACGAACGCACCGCCGGTGACTGCGGCAATTACCAATACCGCGATCACCAAAATCGATGCTGGAATTTTCCAGATCGGTAAGGTGCGCCTGGATAAAAATAAACGCACCGTCAGCTTCCCCGCCTCCGTGAACATGCGCGAAGGTAATATCGAATATCTCCTCGTGCATACGACCGGCAAAGTTCACGAAAGCCTTTTCAAGACGGAGACCGAACCGTATCACCTCAAAGTCGCGATGCTGTTACTCGGTGCCAAGGGTGGAGTTGTCAAAACCAAGACGCCGGAAAAAAAGACGAGCGAGATTTCGGGAGATCGCGTGGACCTCTTCGTGACATGGAAGACCAATGAAACCGAAATGAAATTTCGCGCCGAGGATTTGGTTATGGATGTTGAAACCAAAGCGACAGCGGCGCGAGGGAATTGGATCTACAATGGTTCGCGCATCATCGATGGAACCTTCCTGGCGCAACGCGATGGTTCGTTCGTTTCCACCATCGCTGATCCCGATGCGCTCGTGAATAATCCGCGTCCAGGGCGGGACAACGATGACGCCTGGTTGGTGAACACAACCAACACGCCGCCGGTCAATACTTCCGTGCAAATCATATTTCAGTTGCAGAACGGCCAATAAAAATGATTTTACCTTTAATGAGGCGCATTCTTCTTTTTCTTTTGCTGGCGAGCTTTGCTTCCCAGGCTGCGGTTAAGAACGAAAACGCTTCGCTGCGTAACGAAGTCCAACACGCCATCGACAAGGGATTGGCGTCGCTCGAGAAGACTCAGGGCACCAATGGCACGTGGAATGCCGATCAGCCGGCGGTCACGGCACTGGTGGTCACAGCATTCAATGGAGAGCCGAGCGGCAGATTTCAAAAGCAATCGCCAGAGTTTTTGAAGAAGAGCTATGCCTATCTCCTCAGCTGCGCAAAACCCGACGGCAGCATCTACAACAAAAAGGAGTTACTGAATTACAACACTGCGGTTGCCACCATGGCGTTTGTCACTGCGAAAAATCCTGAGTATCGCAAAACCATTGTCGCCGCGCGTAATTTTCTCGCTGGCTCACAGAACGATTTCGGCGAACACGGGAAAGTGGATAATGTGTTTGATGGCGGCGTCGGTTATGGCAGTCACTACGATCATTCCGATCTGAACAATACTCTCCTCGCGCTGGAGGCGATGTATTACAGCAAAGACCTTGCGCGCGACACGGATGCGAAAGATTTGGATTGGCAGGCTGCCATACATTTCCTGCAAAGCTGCCAAAACCTTCCCGGGATTAATAAAGAAAAGTGGGCGAGTGATGATCCGCAAAATAAAGGTGGCTTCATTTATTATCCGGAAAAAAGCATGGCCGGCGAAACCACGAATGCGAACGGACGCGTTGCTTTTCGGTCCTATGGAAGCGCGAGCTACGCCGGGTTGCTCAGTTATATTTATGCCGATTTGAAACCGAACGATCCGCGTGTCAAAGCCGTAGCTGGCTGGCTCGATCGCAATTTCACGCTGGAAGAAAACCCCGGCATGGGACCGCAAGGACTTTATTATTATTATCACACGATGGCGAAGGCGCTCACTCTCTCGGGCGTAAATACCATCGAGACGAGTGACGGAAAGAAAATCAATTGGCGCGAGCAACTCGCTTTGAAGCTGATCAATCTGCAAAAGGCCGACGGCTCATGGGCCAACGAGAATGGTCGTTGGTGGGAAAAGGATCCGGCACTGGTGACCTCCTACGCCGTTATTGCGCTGGAGTTGATTCATCGGGGACTTTAATCGCATCCGCTTTGTTGGTCTTGAAACGAATCCGTTCAAAGGCGCGGGGATTCAAAACGACTTTTCCAAAGTTCGGACTGCTCGCCACGATTCCGTCGTCGTTCCACTTCTCCAAAGTGAAACTCACACTGCCTCCACGCGTGAAATATGCCTGCACGGTGTTGGTATTTGTTCTTGATGAGACCGCGTCATCGGATTTCTTAAACTCAATTTGTTTCACGCGATTCCACGGAATTTCCATCTTTTTGTTTTCACTGGTGCTGACGACAACCTGCTCGTCGTGCACGGAGGTGAGTGTCCCAACGACCTGATCGCCGTTGCGTAACCTGGCGACGTCGACTTTGTTTGTGGCGATCGGCGCAAGAGCTTCTTCATATTGGCCATCCCAGTCCGTAACAAGAATGTTGTTCAATTTGATTGCGCCCGTTCCATGGTGCACGAACCGCAGTGCCGTTCCCGTGCCAGCAAATCCTTCGACATCAAACCAGCGATTGATCAACGTCCCGTCTACAAAAAGCGCGATAGAGCGGCGATGCTTATCGACTCGCACCTCGACCCGGGCATTATCCTTTTGATGAAAGGCTGGCACGGTCACAACTCCCAGCGTCGGATTGCCGCCGGTGTCATGTTTCTTCACGGAAATCAGTTGGGAACTATACGTATTATTTAACTGCAAGCTGTAGAATCCGCCGAACTCCGGCTCGTTTTCCTTGTTCGCCAGGTTGACCGGTTGCAGGGAGCTGGTGTAAAGGGCGACCGCCACTCCGAGCGAACCTTTCCAGCTCAAATCAAACTGGATGGTGGCACGCTCCGGCAGGTTTACATCGCGCGCGATCGCAGCAGATTTGATGGCGTAAAACGCACCGTCTTTATAACTCCATTCGCCCGGGTCAGGAATGGTGGTGACTTTCCCCATGGTCCATCCTTCGAGACCTTCCGGTCCTTTGAAGGCGACCGTTCGCGGCGGACTGGCGGGCGTGATCGCCCGAATCATCTTTCGCGGTAATTGCAATTTGCCGGCAAACCAGCTGTCACACGTCACTTTCTCAGAATCGACGCCGAGGATCGTCCCTGCAAATTCATCCCCATCATAGAAATGAATTTTCGATGGGTTCTCGGCAGGCACCGGACGGGAGTGCAAGCGGACTTCGGTCAGCCGTTCGGGAAGGAATTCAATTGGCTGAATCGTATCTGATCGCGTCCAGCGCAGATTCGATTTCGATTCCAGAGACTGGAGGCTTCCGAACAAAATATCGCCGTTCTCAAATTGGAGCACATCATCATTTTGAGAGGTCACGCCGGTTGAACTGGGGAGTTCATCCGTGGCGGGAAGATTTTCGAGATCGCGTGAACGTTGCGTGTTGAATTGAAGCTGGCGCACGGTCTTTGGATCAAAGGTGACCCGGCCAAAACTTGGATGGACGCCGGAAACTTCTTTTTCACTCCACTTATCGAGCAGGAGTGACAGTGCACCACCGCCTCCAAAACTGACGCGCACTTTCCATGGGTCTTCTACCTCGGCTTTTTTTGCGGGCGCAGCAAAGACAATTTGTCGCACCCGTTGCAATGGAATCTGGAGCAGATTCTGCCAGGTGGAAAAGGCCAGCTTTTCGTCGGATAGCTTGCCAATGGTTCCGGCGATCTTATCGCGGTTCGCCAGGAAGAGCGCGTCTTCTCGTCCCGGGGTATCGTTTAATTCTTCGGTTTTCCCATCGGTTTCCGATACGCGTATATTTGTGATCTTAATCATTGGTCCGCTCATCTGCGCGGCAAAAGCCAACCCCGTCCCGCTCGCAATGAAACCGTTTTCATCGCGCCATTTTCCCAGCATTGCGCCATCTACATACAGGGCGAACCGCGCATCGTCTTTGTTAACGCGGAGTTCAATATGCGCGCGATTTTTTTTGGCGAACACAGGCGCGGGAACCGTCGAGCCAAGATACATGATGCCTCCCCCGTTCGGATGAACGCGTTGAAGTCCGGCAGCGTTCCCACCGAGATAAAGAATGTAGGAACTGGAATTAAAGTCACAGCGATCAACCACGGGGGTGTAGATCGGCAAGAGCAGGACGAAGGGTCCACTCCACGCGATGTCGAATTCAATGGAGGAGTTGGCCGGCAATTTCAAATCACGACCGAGCACCCCATTGCGCGTGGTGACAAAGGCCCCGTCGCGAAATTCCCAGGAGAGAGGGTTGGCTTTTTCCAATGACCAATCCGCCATGCCCGTGGGGCCTTCGTAGGTGACGGAAAATCCTTGAAAGGCAATGGAACGCACGGAGTCACGTGCCGCATGCAGGTCTTGTCCGAGCCACGAATTGAAACTGATTTGCTTTTCGTCGATGCCAGTGAGGTTTCCGAACACTTCATCACCATTGAGGAAGCGGAACTTACAGGTCGCCTTATTCTTTAAGGAAACGCGGTCCGTGCCTTCAAAGATAATGGAGTCGATGTTCGAAGGTTTAAACTGCGCCGACTGCTTCGCATCTGGATGTTCCCAACGCACCCCATTGGTCATGTCCATGGCAGACAATTTGCCGTGCAGGGAAGAGCCATCCAAAAACTGCAGCCAGTCGAGTGAGGAGAGTAAATTAGTATTACCCGGAGCACCGCCGGGGATTTGTCCCGATTGGCCGACACGAAAGATGACGGCAGCCTCCGCAGTGCCGACGGCAAGGGTCAGCAACAGCATTGCAATGATTTTTCGGGCGGTCATGCGCGGTATTAAAATCCTATCGTTCGTAAATCGGCAGGTAACGGTAGTTCAACGCCAGTGAAAGCAACGATGAACACGTGGAGAAAGTTGGGCCGAATTGACCTTCCCAATTGCCTTCCGAGCTCTGGGTTACTTTCAGGTTCTGTACATTTTTCTTATTCCAGGCCTGCCACGCCACCGGCGAGGCATGGAAGTAAGCTTGGGCGGCGTAGTAGAGGTAATAGTGCTGGTAGTTGGGTTCCGGTGGCGACTTCTGCAAAAACTCGAAGCCCGATTGGAATGCGCGGGAATTTTTTTCTTTGGCCAACGCCAGGACGAGACAGCCGATCGCGCTACGCGGCGCATTGGGTCCGAGGGCAGAGGTATAGCCGAAGCCCCCTTCGGGTGTCTGGCAGGTCAGGAAAAATTTAACACCCCGTTGAATCGCTGCCTCGGGCACGGCAATGCCAGCGTTGCGCGCCGCAAAAAGAGCGACCATTTGCGCGCCACTGACGGTGGTGTCGGCATCTGTGCTTTCGGGCGAATAACGCCAGGCACCAAAGGCATTGTGACTCTGCGAGCTCAAAATAAGTTGGACCGCTTTCTCCAGCGCAGGACCGAGGCGAGGATCGTTCACCACACCGTAAGCTTCCGCGAGAGCGAGCGTGGCAAAACCATGATTGTACATCGAACGACCGATATAGCCGGTCTTTTGGTTCATCTGCTTCACGATAAAACTGAGTCCGCGATGGATGGATTCCGCGTAAGGACCAAAATTAGGATCATCACCGTGTGCCAACATACTCACGACGGAAAGACCCACGACCGCTGGCTCACCACCATAAGGACCATCACCCCAGTTGCCCTCAGCGGTTTGTGTCCGGACAAGAAAATTCAAACCACGAACGTACACCTTATCGACCTCGCTCGGGGAGACTTCGGACTTGCCGATGAACAATTCCTGCCCGAAAGAAAGCGATGTAGTGGCAAGAATCGCCAATGTCATTAAATAAGATTTAAACATCGAAGCGTATCACGTATTTTTCAGTTTTCAGATTGAGTGCTTTCCGTCTCCTGTTCCACTGCCTTGAAATAATCCTCCAACTGCTCGCGAAATTCCACCGGCAGACTAATGCTGGAAGCGCCGCTCGCTTTCTGCACCGTCTTCTCCACACCCTGTTTGCCCAGCGCATTTCCGTTCGCACGCCCCGGCACTTGATCGGTGCTGCCACCCGATGTGTTGCCTCCACCAGGAGCTTTCATTGGCATGCCTTTTCCGACCTGCGGTTTTTGCGCCATCATTTTCATGAGGAACGCCATGTCTTCGGAATCGCCCTTCTTTGGGTCGCCACTTTTTGGCGGCGGATTTCGTTGCGCCTGCTCGTTGATTAAATTGATCAGGTCAGTAAACAGCTCAATGCTTTTCGACTGCGCATCCACCGTCATGTTGTCCGTTTGTGGTTTGACCAGCAAATCGTGAACTGCGCTCAATGCGCTCTCTGTTTCTGTATAAGTCCGCACCAGGATTGGAATCTTATTTTGGTCCTTCAACGCCACGAGCTCTTCGCTGATTGATTTCTGACTGGAAGAAAGTGTCTCCACCCGTTTCTTGTAATTCTCCGCATCGCCTTTTTGTTCGTCGAGCAAACGCGTCTGTTGTTGCAGTCCTGTTTCCCGTTCGCGCATTCGCAA
>JAQGOU010000518.1 GCA_028293445.1 Verrucomicrobiales bacterium
GGGACATGTCGAGATGTTCGCACAATTCGGTCAGCGTCTGCCCGTCGCTCTTGCGCAATCGATCGAGCAACTTCCGACGGCTAGCATCCGCCAACGCTTTGAACACCGCATCCATCACGCCAATCAATATGCAACCTTTTAGTTGCATGTCAAGTCACGTCGCAGGTCACTGCGATTAAATTTAGGGAGCAAACCGCAACGGACCGCGGCTGTCTCAGCCGCAGCGGGTGAAATAGTCAGGGCCACACCGGTTTACCTCACGCGTTTTGGCTTGTTCGGATCCGCTGCGGCTGGGACAGCCGCGATCCGAACGAGAGAATAGCGACGGCGATCAAAACGAATTCATTGAAGAAGGCCCGCGCGTGATTCCTGGGATGGCGCAGATCGCCCAATAGTTGAAGATCGCTTTGATGTAATGTTCCAACTTATCCGGGGTTGCCGGTTTGAAGATATACGACTGCACTCCCAATTCTTTATAGGCGAAGCTGACGTCATCCTCCGAGGCCGCTCCGCTGAACATCAAAATTGGCACCATTGCCCGACCGGGATGTTCTTTGAGCCAGATTAAGAACTCTTTCCCGGACATCCCCGGCATGTTGTTGTCAGTAATGATGAACTGAGGGAGCGGAAACTTTTGGCGATCACTGAATCCCCTCTGCCCTTGCATGTAGTCTTTTGCTTCAAGACCATTGCGAGCGACCTGTATTTTGAACGGCAACTTGTTTTTTGCCACAACGCGCTCGAACAGGAAAACATCGTCCTCTGAATCATCCACCAGCAAAATGGTCGCGCCTCGGTCCATCGTATTAGCTTTGCAATGAAAGCGGGAACCAGCAATGGGGGTTAGACCCACCGAAGCCTAAGGGTAATGATACACGGGAGGTTTCCACGGTGGAAACTCGGGGCTTTACGTGTTCCAAGCACGGTTCCGGACGCTGGGATTTTGACCGCAAAGGCGCCTGGCCACTTTTAAGCAGCCAGGCGCTTGAAGCTTTCAACTTTGGTCAGTTGTTATTATGGCGTTGGCGTGCACAACAGCGGTTCTGCGACATAATCGAAAACGCCGAGACCGAGGGCTCCATAGGCCAATCTTCCAGCAGCCGCGACACTTCCATCCGCCAGCACCGCCATGGTAATGCTATCGCCGGCAGAAATCTGGACGACGTTAGTCAAAACCGTTTGCACAGGCACGTAACTGGTGGTCTTCGCCGTTGGCCCTTCGCCACGCGCCAGTTGTCCGTAGGTATTAAGTCCCCAGGCCCACACCACACCGTTGGTATCCAACGCCAGACTGTGAGATGAACCACCGGCGACGGCGACGATGTTGCTGAGCACGAGAACGCCAGGGAACATTTGATCGACGTTGCTGTTGTTTCCAACTTGGCCGAAAAGGTTCCTGCCCCACGCGTAAACATCTCCATAGGTGCGTCCGGCAAGAATTCCTGAGCTAACGATGCCATTCGAGCTGATGGACAGGTCGTGGTCTGAGCCAGCCGCGATGGCGAACATAAACGGCAAGGAATTTGAGGTAGGAACTCTGGCTCGGTCATGGCTCCACACCGTGTTGTTACCCCAAAAGAAAACATCGCCCACGTCCCGCAAGGCGAGGCAATGATTGTAACCGGCCGACACCGCCACAACGCCGGGCAGGATATTCCCCGGGAAATAATAGTCGGAATCCGCCTGCACCTGCACCGGGGTATTTCTATCGGTTGTCGTTCCATCTGCCAATTGGTACTGGGCGTTACCGCCCCACGACTTCACCGTGTGATCGCTGAGCAACGCGAGGCCAAAATTAGCTCCGGCGTCTATCGCGATGGCGTTCGTGATGCCGGAAACGCGCACAGGATAAGTCCGTTCGGTGGAAGTGCCGTCGCCGAGTCTGCCGTTGGCGTTATAACCCCAGGACAATGCCACGCCATTAGACAAGCCAAGGCTGAAGGCACTCCCTCCAGAGACGGCATTCATATTGGCCAGCGGCACCCCCGCCGCGCTGAACGTTGAAGTAAATAGCGGTTGGTTGGCATTGTTTCCGTTGCCGAGTTGGTGGCGATCGTTTCTTCCGGTTCCTTTCACGGTGCCGTCAGTCTTAAGAGCCATGGTGAAAAAATCACCACACGAGACGTTGGCCACCTGGGCTTGCGCGCAGACTCCAGCTGTTAATATCAGAGCAATCAGTTTCAGTTTCATTTTTAATCCAATTTCCTTTTTTGTTAATACCCTTCCCATTGGAAGTGCTGCAATTCCAGCACTTTAGGTTTCGACTGTCAACTATCTTTGCTGGTTTTCCAGCACTTCTGTTTTCTCCTTTGCGAAAACGATTAAAAATAACATTGGTCAGAAATGAAGGTGCCGCCTTGATAGTCGCGGTGATAACGCTGGTTTGGTGCCGCAAAGTGTGGTTTTAGAATTTAGTCCAGCACTCGCCTGCCGACAGAAAAAATGTGGTGGATAACCGGCATTGATTCTCTATTATTTCCCCAATGAGTGACCCTCAGCAATTGCATCTGAGTCGGCGCGAGCGGCAGGTGATGGATGTCATCTACCGGCGCGAGCAGGCCACTGCATTGGACGTGATTGAAGAAATGCCCGAACCGCCCACCTATTCAGCGGTGCGCGCCATTTTGGCGGTCCTGGAGAAGAAAGGACATCTCAAGCATAAGCGGGAGGGAGCAAAATACATTTATCTCCCGACTCGTTCGCGCGAACGTGCCGCTCAATCCGCTTTGAGTAAGGTTTTACAGACATTTTTTGATGGATCGGCAGAAAAGGTCATCGCGGCATTACTCAATTCTTCCGAAAAAAAACCTTCTCAGCAAGATCTGCAACGAATGGCCAAGTTGATCAACGACGCAAAAAAAGAAAATCGCTGATTTTGGGGATTTAAAGGATGGTGGAATTAAAGTGGTACAGCTTTGAAAGATTCCTTGGGGCGCCCTCTCTGGATCTTGCGGCCAAAAGTGTGGCAATCCTGGGCATTGCCGCCTGTCTGGCGATTGTTTTGAAACGTTCCCCGGCGGCCGTCCGGCATTTCGTCTGGTTCCTCGGCATGGCGAGTCTGCTGGCGTTGCCCGGTCTGACGCAATTTTTACCCTCGCTGCCGATACGGGTCCCGCGAACCGCTCTCGGTGGATATTTGGAGGCGAAAAACCGGGAACTCCAGTCCGTGAATCCCCCTGCCCCAGGCACACCCGGAACAGGGGTGGGCATTCATAATGCTGGTTTTACAGCACAATCAGATTCACGACGACAGGGAGAGGCAACGGAGCAGGCCGGTAACGCTGCCTCGCGGCGACCTTTTGACTGGATCGAGTGGCGCGGAGTGATTTGGCTCACCGGTTCGTTCCTTGTTTTGGTTCCGTTATTGATTGGGACCCTAGTCGTGCTCCGCATCCGTGATCGTGCCGAGCCCGTCAGGGACGAAGCGATTTCTGCCTTGGTGGAGAAGTCCTGTCAGGAGTTCGGAATTGAGCGGCCGGTAGAGCTTTTCTCTACCACCAGTATCACCATGCCGGTCACGTGGGGTTTTCGGCGGCATGTTATTTTATTGCCGGACCTTTTTCATGATTGGGTTCCAGAACGCCAACAACTCGTGCTGCTCCATGAATTAGCACATATCCGGCGCATGGACTGCCTGACTCAGCTCATCGCGTGGAGTGTTTGTTCATTATTCTGGTTCAATCCCCTCACCTGGTTGGCGGTGCGACGAATGCGTGTCGAGCGAGAACGCGCCTGCGATGACATGGTCATCAATCAAGGGATCAAACCGTCGCATTATGCGGCACATTTACTGGAGATCGCCCAGGGAGCGTACGGAATGACGTCGACATCAATCGCCGCAGTAGCCATTGCGCGACCGAGCGAGCTCGAAGGCCGGCTGCTTACCATCATGGATTCCAAACGGAACCGCGGCAATGTTCCGAAGTCTCAGGGAATATTTGCCCTCACCCTCCTCAGTGGAACTCTTGTGCTGGTGGCTGCTTGCAAAACAATACAGGCCGACGAGCGGGGTGCGTCGAACAAACCCGGAAACAATTATCACCTGGATCGGAAGCGATTCGATTCCATCGCCCCCTTGTCGAAAATTTCCGCGATTTCGGGCGAAGGCGGTTTCAGCATGTCACTCTCCAACGGCGTGGTTTGGAGTTGGGGCTTCAACGGCAACGGCAGACTTGGTGACGGCAGTACTATTAATCGCGAAACACCCGTTCGCGTAGAAGGCCTCTCGAATATCGTGCAGATTGTCGGCGGCGGAACCTTTGGCGCTGCGCTGACGAAAGATTCAACCGTTTGGTGTTGGGGTGCCAATGACGTGGGGCAATTGGGCAATGGAAGTTACAAAGATAGTCACACGCCGGTGCAGGTGCTCTATCATCCGGATTACCAGTCGGCTTACCCTGAATTTTATAACACCGGGTTTCTTTCAAACGTCGTCGAAATCGCTGCGGGAACCCGACATTGCATGGCGTTGAGGTCAATTGGCGACGTCATGTATTGGGGTTACAACGGCATCTATCATAACGAATACGCAAGAGTCCCGCATGGCAAGGATCCACTGGGTATCATTCACATTTCGTCCGGCGATTCCCATGATCTGTTATTGAGTTCCGCGGGTGTGGTCTACGCCTGGGGAGAAAATAATTACGGTCAGGTTGGCAATAATTCACAGATTGATATCTATGCGCCGGGCGTCGCGGTGCTAAGTAATATTGTCGCTATCGCCACCGGCCGATATCACAGTCTGGCCCTCGACAATCAGAGCAACGTTTGGGCATGGGGACTCAACGACTTCGGACAATTAGGTATCACCAATCAACTTTTGAGTAAAATTCCCATCCGAACTGGTGTAACAAATGCCGTGGCGATTTCAGCCGGGAACGGCTACAGCATGGCTCTACTCTCGGACAATTCGGTCATTGGCCTGGGACAAATGGATGTTTGGAATACCTGGAGCCAACGGTTGGCTCCGGGGCCGCTTGCTGCCAATTTATCTTTGCACCCTCCGCTCATTCTAAGCCTGCTCGTGCCGGAATTCAGGTCAGATCGAGCCGGCGAGGTGAAGTCGAGCTTTGGGTTCTCCAACCGGTGATTCACTCAAAGGGAAGACTTAGGCTTCTTTTTAGCAGCGACGTCTTTTTCGATTTGCTCGAGTGCGTTGGTAGCGTCGCGACGGACATAATCAACTTTATTGTGCAAATGCTGGATGATGGATGGTACGGCTGATTCCGACGACGCCCCGAATCGCCCAAGGCCGGCGATGGCGACGTCATATCTAGTATTGTCCGTCTGCGGGGTATCGAGCACCGCCTGCAATATCGGCACGACTATTTCCGGCTTCGCGTGAATCCTTCCAAGCGACTGCAGTGCGTAAAAGGTTACCCCAGGGTCCGCAGCCTTGGTTCCTTCAATGAGAACGTCGGCCGATAATGCCGCCGCAGGCCCGAGGGAACCCAGGGCGAAGATGGCATTGGCGCGAGCCCGGCCGCTCCGGTTTTTTGCCACATCCATCAGAACAGGTAAGGCTTGGCGCGCGTCGGGACCGATTGCAGAAAGGCTCATGGCAACATTGGCGACGACATCCTCGTCGGGATCTCGCAGTAACTCCATCAATTGAGGAACAGCACGGACAGCAGATGGTCCCAGCAGCTCGAAACCATCCTTGGCCATGCTGTGGGAGGTGAAGGCATAGCGCATGGGCCACGAACCAAAAGCTCGTAGCGTGTTCTGCACGAGCAAGTATCTCTGACCCCAATCGTTTAACTTCGATTTTAATTTCGAATCCTTCGCTGCCGCCTTCTGTAAGAGGACCGGTATGAGGTCGATTCCCATCTGTCGCAGCGCTGTTTCGGCCAACTTTCCTTCGCGGTCAATGGCTTGCGATTGGGCTGCAGTCAGCAAACCAAAAGATCCTCCCTTGGGATCGATATAGAGAGCGTAGGAATCCAAATAAACGCTAGCTGTTATACCCTGGTAAACAGGCTCGCGCGGAAACAAAGCGTTCCGCACCAACTCACCCACGACAACGAGCAGCAGAATAATGCAAGCGATGCGCCACAGTCGTTTCATACAATGGAAGCCATCACACTATAACACCGGAGGAGTGGAAGAAGGGAAACACCAAAACCCAAAGACCAAAAAACATTTCAAACACCAAGTATCAACGATGCACGGGAAGGCTGTTCCAATCCGCCCGACCAATGCCTTCAATTATTGAAAAGCTTGTCGTTTGAGATTTTAGATCTTTTTGGTGTTTGGTCTTTGGATTTTGGTGTTTCTTCCTCTGTCGTCGTCTATGTCGCCCCGAAGTCTGAAAAATAAATTCCTATGCTGCGCCGCGCTTGCCCTCGTTTACTTCGGTTTCGCGTTTTTGCTGGCGGCGGCGGAGAAGCCGTCGGTTTATGTCTGGCAACGCGCGTGGACGCCTGAGGTATGCGAGGCGATTCAGCAACTTGCCGGCGAGTTCACCAAACTCATCGCGCTCAAAACGGAAATCGGCTGGAAAGGTTCGTCGCCCACCGTGGTGCATGTGCCGGTGCAATATGATTGCCTGCGGTCGAATCGTTGTGCCGTAGGACTGGCGCTACGGATCGGCGCGTTCTCAGGTTCGTTTACGAAGACGAACGAATCGACACAGTTGATCCTGCGAGAAATCTCAATGCTGCTGGCCGACGCGAAATCGAATCACCTCGACGTCGCCGAACTCCAGATTGATTTCGATTGCGCGGAGTCGAAGCTCAGCGGTTACCGCCTTTGGGTCGAAGCCATTCGCGCGCGCTTTCCGGAGGTTCCATTATCTATAACGGCACTGCCGACCTGGCTGAACCATGCGGATTTTAACGCGCTGGCGCACGCGGCGGGAGCATATGTGTTGCAGGTGCATTCCTTTGAACGTCCGAAGAACTTCGATACACCGTTCACGCTCTGCGATCCAGCCAAAGCACGTGCGGCTGTGCAGAAGGCGTCGGCGATTGGCGTTCCGTTTCAGGTCGCGCTACCGACTTATAGTTATACCGTTGCGTTCAGTGCCAAAGGAACATTTGTCGGACTGTCGGCGGAAGGGCGTCCGCAATCCTGGCCAGCCGATGTGAAGACGAAAGAAGTCAGAGCCAACGCGCAGGAACTGACGGGTCTCCTGCAGGAATGGATCTGGAATCCGCCGATGAATTTTCACGGCGTCATCTGGTATCGACTGCCGGTGCCGGGCGATCGACTGAATTGGAAATGGGAGACGCTCAACGCGGTGATGCACGGGCGCACCCCAAAAGCGCAGCTCGACGTCACGATCAAAAAACCAGAACCGCAGCTTGTGGAAATCCGACTCCGCAATAGCGGCAACGATGACGCTTCCGTGCCACTCGCAATCGACTTGCGCTGGAAAAAGTCGCGCCTGATTGCTTCGGATGCATTGCGCGATTTCGATTTGATTGACAGCACTTCGGAAAGAGCTCAGTTTCGACGTCGTCAGTTTCTTCCTCCACTGATTCTCAAGCCGGGCGACGAATGTTTCGTCGGCTGGCTGCGTTTTACCCAAGAAACCGAGGTACAGTGTGAACTTATATCGAAGTAAATTTTTGCCGTTATGGTTTTCAATCGCCTGCGCGCTTGTCGCAGCGAAGACCATCGAAGCGTGCGGACCGGACTTTCCCAACGCCTTTCTCAATCGCGGTGATGAAGCGATGCTCGTCGCGCCTCGCGCCAGTTTCTACGCCGAGATGGACTTGCTGCAACTGCCGCGAGCCCGCTTCCAGGCGATTCCCGCCACGAATGGTAACTTCGAACAAACCCTCGAGGTCGACCTGGCTGAGTTGCGCAAAGCGTTGGAAACAAATCCTTCCCTCGTGGAACGACGCGCCGTGCTCAGAGATTACAAGAAGGCACGCGAACTTCTAAACCAACAGATCAATGGAGCGCCGTCTCTGCCCTCCGAAGGGCAACCAGCAGTCGCAGCGACGAACGAGATACTGACCGTTCCCGCTCATCTGCCTCCGGAATTTGAAAAATATTTTCGCGGCCTCATGGCTTACCACGATGGCAAACACGCCGCCGCGGAAACTGTGTGGAAATCGCTTTTGATGTTGCCGGTGGAGCAACGGCGGCTGCGCACGGTTTGGGCCACGTATATGCTCGGCCGCAATGCGGGCGATACCGACAAAGCGATCGAATACTTTCATACCGTGCGCTCGTTGGTGCAGGAAGGTTTTCCAGATAGCCTCGGCCTCGCCGCGGCCAGCATCGGATGGGAAGCTCGCGTCCACTGGAAAAAGGGAAACTCTCTGCGCGCGATGGAGCTCTATGTCGATCAACTCGCCGCGGGTGATTTCACGGCGTTGAACTCGCTCCATACGTACGTGGTGCCCGATGCGCTGGACAAAGATGATGCGGCCCTGCAACAAATGGCGGCGCATCCGATGGCCCAAAGGATTATCACTGCCTACCTGACCTCGTGCGGAACCTGGGGACTGGAACCGGAGCAGAGACAACGCGGCGAACGTTGGCTGGAAGCCATGGAAAAAGTCGGCGTCAAAGATATCGCGGCTGCTGAACCACTTGCTCTTGCAGCCTATCAATATGGCCACATGGAACAGGCCGAGCGCTGGCTGAAGCGTGCGCCCGCCAATTCGCCAGGCGCGAAATGGTTGCGGGCCAAGCTTCTCTTGCGCGCCGGCAAAGTGAATGACGCCGCTGCCTTGCTCGCGAGCATCACTAAATTTTTTCCTTTAACGGAATCGACCAATACCGCCACGCGATTCGAAGAGACGTTGCGAGGCGAAGGTTGGGTAACGGCTGGACAGCAGGTTCTGGGCGAACTCGGTGTCTTGCATTTGCAACGGCGCGAATACACGCAGGCGCTGGATGCGTTGCTCGGCGCCGGTTATTGGATCGATGCGTCGTACATTGCCGAGCGGGTATTGTCGCCCGAGGAACTGAAACACTACATCGATACGCACTGGCCGGACATCGTGCCCGCCGCAGAAAACGAATCCGAGGAGGATGATCACTGGAGAAACACTGCATCGCCTCACTCCATTTCCAAACAACTCCGTTACCTGTTGGCGCGACGATTGACTCGCATGAGTCGTGGCGTCGAAGCCGCGAGTTATTTTCCGCCAGAGATGAAGCCTGGATTCGAAACGCTCGCTGACGCGCTAAAACGGTGTCACGACGAAACCCTGCCAAAAGAGGAACGGGCAAAAGCCTTTTGGAGCGCGGCACAAATGGTCCGCACCAATGGAATGGAATTGCTCGGCACGGAAAGCGAGCCGGACTGGGCTATTTACAAAGGCAACTTCGATCTCAGTAGCCTGCTCGAAGGGGGAGCGCGCTCGGACGAATCAACCAACGTGATTCACGCGTCGCAGGATGAATTAAAACGCGCTCACGCCAACGCGCCCGATCCGGATGTCCGATATCATTATCGCTTCATCGCCGCGGACCTGGGATGGCGCGCGGCTGAA
>JAQGOU010000529.1 GCA_028293445.1 Verrucomicrobiales bacterium
AGTTGGACGGACTGTGGTTCCTTGAGATTGAGCAGGTTCAACAGGGCAGCACCAGATGTCTCAAAGGTGGTGAGGCCAAGCAATTGAATCGCATTCACGCGAGCGTCAGCATCCGCTTTGGTATCAGCCGCAATCTCGGCAGCTTTGCTGAAGAAGTTCTTTGTGCTGCCATTCTTGTCGACATTCCCGAGCGAACTGCCGGCCCGTTTCAATCCATCACCAAGAGCGTTCATCACTCCGAAATCGGTGCTCTTGTCGAGGTATTCCAGGACAGCCGCAATTTCGGAGGGTCGATTCTGGGCACCGGCAATCCTTGCGAGATCTTCGAGAAACTCTTTTCCACTCTGTGAAAGCCCATTGGCCACAAACCAACCTTCACCGCCAGCCTTGTGCTTGGAGGTGATCGCAAACATTTCGCCAACTCCTTCGGAGAGGGAGCTCAAGACCGCGGCGCGCATCCATTGGCTGGGGACATCGCGGAACAGACATTGCGCGAGCACTTTCGTGCGCTCGGCGTTTTTCACTTCTCCGAGGGTGAATGCGAGTTGATACACAACCTCAAGCGATGGATCGTTGGAAAGCGATTGCAATCGGGACCAAAGCGCCTCCGAAGGTTTACCCGCTGGCATGAACTTTTCGGAAAGCTTGACCGCGTGTTCGCGCACATGCGCATCGGCATCGACTAACGCAGTCAGCACATCCTTTTCGGTCAACGCACTTAATCCATCGAGCATCCACATGGCATGCAGGCGGCCCAAAGCTGATTTGGAATGCTCGGATAAATCGCGGACGGCGGGCACGACGGATTTATCCTGACGTTCGAACAGCAACCGCGACGCTGTTTCACGATGCCACGAATTGGCGTGCTCAAGGAGTTTCACCAAATCAGCGGAACTGGCTTTGCCAAGTTGCGGTGTAGCGCGGCGCTTAAAGTTGTCTGGTACCACTCGATAGATACGGCCACGATTGTTCCCGCTGTTTAAATCGATATGTTTCTTCAATTGCTCCGGCAGCGACCATGGGTGTTCGATTACTTCTCGATACATATCGATGACGTAAAAGGCACCGTCGGGTCCGTTCGCAAATTGCACGGGACGAAACCACGTATCACTCGACGCGAGAAACTCCACTTTCTGTTCATCGTCCGGGCGCATCGCAGTAACCCCGACGTCATTTGGTTTAACCAATTTGCGATGAACGAGGTTGCCGCCGGCATCCCCGATGAACGCGTTATTCAAAAAGCCCTCTGGGAAGGCATCGCCTTTGTAGATCGTCACGCCGGTGGCACCGGTGAAATAGCCAGACGCCCGCCCGCCGCCCTCAATCGGTCCGCTTGCCGCTCCCGACACGCGCCATTTGGTGCGGATGACCCGCCACGGCTCTTCGGGGCTCAGCCGATAAACTTCCGCCGCCGGTCCATCGACCGGAATATCCACGAGCGCACCGGGCATTGCGTAGGAAAGATTTCGTTCCGCATATTTCGCGTCATACATATATGACATGATGTGACGACTGTTGCTGGTGGCGTAACGGCGTCCCCAAGTATCGAAGCTCAATCCGTGCTGGCCGCCGCCGTTTTCCGGGAACAATTCATGCGACCGCGGATCGAAATAGAAATCGCGCGTGCGCAGGTCGAGCGGTTTTTGCGTTTTAAATGCGAGGTTCGTCAGCACACCTCCGTTAGGCGCGGTCGCACCGTGGATCCGGTTATCCAGACCCCAGATCAACGTGTTCATCAAGGCCTGCACATTCAATCGATCCTTCGTGTTGCCAAAGCCGGTGTAGATGACTTTGCGCAGATCCGCTTTGCCGTCGCCATCGATGTCCTTGAAATAAATCAGATCGGGCGTCGAGCCGACGTAAAGTCCGCCATCATAACAAAACAGCGCGGTCGGCCAGGCAAGGTTATCGGCAAAGATGGATGACTTATCAAACTTGCCGTCGCCATCCGTGTCTTCGAGCATGACAATTTTGCCAAGATGTTCGTCGCGACGTTCGGAGTAATCGATCATCTCGCAAACGAACAAACGTCCGTTCTCGTCGAAGCACATCGCAACCGGACTCCCGATCAGCGGTTCGGAGGCAGCGACTTCAACCTGGAAACCTTTTTTAATCTGAATCGTTTTGACCGCGTCCTTTGGTTCAACGGCGGGAAAGCGAGGCAACTCTTTGGCCGCATCAATTTCCGGCGGCGTGGCGGAGAGAGGGTTTCCAAGGAATAAACAGACTGCTACGAGCGCGAGGCCAAATTTCGTCGTCATGATTTGAAACAAAAAGACAAGTAATTGCCGTTGCTGCAAGAAATTTCGGTTCGGTTCCAAATTGGTTTGTGCTATCCACACGGGGCCAATTGCAGATTTGTAGATGAAATATAAACTCGTACGCATCGCCGAGAACGTCCACAGCATCCATTCGGTGGAGCATGGGGAGACGTTTCATCCGGTGATTGGGCCTGCCGCCGAAGCCGAAGCCCTCTACGTCGAGCAACTCCGTTTGCGCCAGCGTCTGGAGGCGCACACCGGTGATTTCATTGTGTGGGACATTGGCTTAGGCGCCGCAGCCAACGCGGTCACGGTCTTGCGCGCGACACAACATATCCCGTGTTCGCTTAAGTTGTTTAGTTTTGAACACACCCTTGATCCGTTGCGCTTCTCCCTCGAACACGCGAGCACATTGAAATACCTCGAAGGTTACGAAGCCCCGATTCAGAACGTTTTGGACCAACACCGGGCGCAATTCAAAAACGGTGCTCAACAAGTAGACTGGCGTCTAATGTTGGGCGACTTCCCGACGCTGCTAGAGCAATTGAACGAGAAGACCAGCCCGTTGGAAAAGATTCCGGCTCCGCACGCCATCCTGTTTGATCCTTTTTCCCCGGCGAAGAATCCCGGAATGTGGACGCCTCTCGTTTTTCAAAATCTTTTCCGCTGTCTCACGCCGGAACATCCTTGTGCGCTCGCGACCTATTCGCGCAGCACGTTCGTTCGGATCAGTCTGCTTCTGGGCGGATTCTTTGTCGGCGTCGGACACGCCACGGGTGAAAAAGAGGAAACGACCAAGGCTGCGAATACGCTTTCGTTGCTGGAGGAACCATTGGATTTGAAGTGGCTTTGGCGCGTTCTTAAATCCGGCAGTGCGGAACCGATGTGGGATGGCGTTTACCGGCAATCTGCTCTGAAGGTGGAAACCTGGGAAAAGTTAAAGAAACATCCGCAGTTTTTTCATTAGGGATGATGAAAACACCAAAATCCAAAGCCCAAACCCCTCAAAGCTGTACGTTTTTTCGGTTGAAGGTTTTAAAATCGGATGAACCGGTTTCCGGCGTGCTGATTTTCAAAGGTTCTTAAAACTTGGTGTTTGAAATTTCTTTGGTATTTGGGCTTTGGTTTTTGGTGTTTATTTCGCGGCGCCAGCCGCTGTGGCCGTACGCTAGTACAAAAAGTCGGAGCGGCCCTTGCGAGCCGCTCCGTTCCCATCCACAACAAAAAGGGCGTGAAAACCAAACGCCCACAAAACAAAATAAAACACATCAAACATTTCGCAAGTGGGTTTCGACAAAAAACGTATTTATTTCATGCTCTTCATTACCGCCGGCCGACTGAGGGCAGTCGGCCTACAAAGAGCACGGTGTAGGCCGCGTGCCCTCACGCGGCGGGGTTCGAAAAGACAAAGTCGCTGGTAATCTCAAGGTGCACCCAGCCATTGCCGTGTCGCTTGAAAACACGTGCGAAAATCGTTGGATTCCTGTCTGATGCAAAGCTGTCATGCAGATTAAAACTTTCCTCAGTCCCAAATCGTTGCTGTTCTGGATCATACTTCCCGTCGTGAACCTCGCGATCCCCTTGTCCGCAGCGGAAAAGTTTGTCGCCAACTATGACGAGGCGAAGATGCCGCAATACGTATTGCCGGATGCATTGCGATTGGCCAACGGGAAACCGGTCAGCGATTCCAAAACCTGGCAGAAACAACGACGCAAAGAGTTACTGGCACTGTTTGAAAAAGAGGTTTACGGCAAGACGCCGCAGGAAAAACTTCGAACACGGACGGATATCATCTCGGTAGACAAAACTGCCCTCGACGGCAAAGCGACCCGTAAAGAAGTAGCCGTTCATTTCTTCGGCAACGGCCTGGAGCAGACCATGAACATTCTGCTCTACGTGCCCAATGGGTTGAAGAAACCCGCGCCCGCGTTTCTCGGCCTGAACTTTGGTGGAAACCAAAGCATCCAATCGGATCCTGGAATCACGCTCTCGACGAATTGGATGCGCAACAAACCCGAGCAGGGCTATGTAGACACTCGGGCCACGGAAAAATCACGCGGCAGCAGCGCGAGCCGCTGGCAGGTCGAAAAAGTTCTTTCGCACGGCTTTGCGGTCGCGACGATTTATTACGGCGACATCGTGCCTGACGACGAGAAGGGTGGACTGCAACGCGGGATTCATCGTTTGTTCACGAAGAAGGTTCCTGCCGAACCGGGCCCTGAAGAATGGGGAGCGATTGGTGCCTGGGCGTGGGGACTGAGTCGTGCGCTGGATTATCTGGAAAGCGATAAAGATATCGACGCCAGCCATGTGGCGGTGCACGGCCATTCGCGTCTGGGTAAAGCCTCCGTCTGGGCGGGCGCGCAGGACGAGCGTTTTGCAATTGTTATTTCAAACGACTCCGGCTGCGGTGGCGCCGCCTTGAGCAAACGAATTTTCGGAGAAACTGTCGGGCGCATCAACGACTCCTTCCCGCATTGGTTCTGCGGCAATTTCAAAAAGTACAACAACAAAGAAGAGTTGCTGCCGCTCGATCAACACGAACTCCTCGCGCTGGTGGCTCCGCGTCCGCTCTATGTTGCCAGTGCCTCCGAGGATCTGTGGGCCGATCCGCACGGCGAGTTTCTATCCGCGAAAGCGGTAGATCCGGTTTACGCCCTGTTCGGGAAGCGCGGTTTGGGCGTCGAGAAAACGCCACCGCTAAACCAAAGGGTAGGGGAGACGATCGGGTATCACCTCCGCGCCGGTAAACACGACATCACCGACTTTGATTGGGATCAGTACATCGCCTTCGCGAAAAAGCATTTTAACCGCTGATCCTGGGAAAACCGCTTCCGTAGTTTCTTCCTGCCGAAAAAAAGAGCCGCCCGGTTTCCCGGGCGGCCTTCGTGATGTGGTAAGGATGAGTCGGAGTCCCGAAGGGTTCCATTCCACTTATAGTTCTGACTCCACGTCGTCCCATACTCTGTCTTCGTGTGATGATTCGGAGGCTATTCGCCGCGTACGCGGACAACGTCTCCCGTTCCATCAAGTGTTCTGGCCTAGTCAGGGACGAGGTGGAACTCATCCCTACCATGTTTTGTCGTAGTTAATGAGTCACGAGGGTGACGACTTCCGAGCGTTGACCTTCGCCGCCGTTATTCACGGCAGAGACGACAATGTCGACGTGCGAGCCTGCAGGCAGGTTCTCGAGGTTGAAGTCGAGATCCGCTGGTGAACCGACGAGGACGAAGTCCGCATCGACACCCACGACACGTTTGAACACGTGATAGTATTCAGCGCGTGCCGGCGCGGCCCATTTCAACGCTGCGGTATTCGGTCCGATCAGCACCGCCGTGACGGCACCAACGCCATCCGGGGTTTCCTGTGCATCCGGCGGGTTGAAGCCAAACCCTTTCCAACGTCCATCGAGGCCAGGCAAGCGCATCTTCAGCTCAGCGATGAGATCGCTCATGCGCTTGCGAAGATTCGCCGCTTTTACGTCTCGTTCGGCCAAGAGGTTTGAGTTAATGCCCTCCTGAACCTTCACCGCACCGATGGCCATTCCGAGTTGTGTATGCAACGCATCCGCCGCTGTCGCAGTGATGTCCTTGCTTTCCACCTCGAAGGTTGGATTCGCAGTCATGAACTGTTTGTAGGAGTGCAACACGGGCAGCACCTCCAACTCAGTACGTGGAATTACCAACGAACCAACGAGGCCGGTGTTGTCCCAGCTTTGATTGTATTCAGAGCCGAGGATCGGCTTGAAGTTATCGCGGCCCAGCGTGAGGAAACCACGTCCGATCTCGCCCTTGACGCGCATCGCATCGCGGCGGACGGACAGCAGGTCTTTACCCGTGCCGTAAGCCATGATGGCGTCGGTCAAAGCGTTGATATCCGCATTGATGTTCGCTTGTGTGTTTTGCAGCAATGGAAGTGCTGCGTATTGGCCCGCGCCGTTCGCCGCCAGACCAGCCATGGTCAGGAGCGCGGGGATTGATTTCGATATTTCATTTTTCATATGTTTTTATCTTTCTGTTTACTTTGTTTTTGCACTGCTTCACGGAGCCGATGACTTGCAGAAAACAATTCTGCCCTTCATTCAGCGCGAGCGTTATTGCCGCAGGTTCCGGTAACTTCAGTCACCTTCACCCATCCGATCTGCCATGCGTCTACTAACAACTGACTACTAACTACTGCATTGCGAAAACATCGCTGTCGGCCCAAACATTTTGTTCGTAACCCGCGACTGGATTGAGGTTTTAGGTATCAACCCGGTCTTCG
>JAQGOU010000557.1 GCA_028293445.1 Verrucomicrobiales bacterium
TCGGTGACATCGTTTCCAGGCTGATGGGGCCGTCAACCATGTCACAAATTTCCTTGTAGACCTCGAGGTGTTTGCGTCCGGTCTTCGCGATGTGCGACGGGTTTGTCGTGACGCCGTCGATAATGCCCCAGCTGTAGGCTTCCTTGATTTTTTCCACGTCTGCGCTGTCGATGAATAGTTGCATAATGATTTATTTATTGTTCTGAAATTATTTATTTGCGAGCAGGTTTCCAATGGTGCACCGCTAAAGCCGCGGCGCCGATCGCACCATTAAAATCGCCCAGTTGCGAGTTGACGACTTTCGGAACCTCCGATGAATCGGCGAGTGATTTCAAGTTCTCCTGGATCAGGTTTAAAAAATCTTCGCCGAAGGTGGTCATGGCACCTGCGAGAATGATTTTTGCGGGATTGAACGCAAGATTTAACTGGAGCAATACCGTCGCGAGAACGTTCGCCGCGCCGGCAATGTCTCCTTTTTTAAGCGCTCGCAAAGAAACGGCCTCTTCGAGGCGGGTGATGGATTGCCCTGATGATGCGGGCGATTCGGGACACGGCCAATCGGCGATTTCGCCGGCCAGATTATTTGCCCCGCGATACAGGTGTCCATCAAGGACAATGCCCGCGCCGATTCCGCTTCGAACTCCGACGCAGATAAAGTTTTGTTCCCCTCGGCCTTGTCCAAACCACAATTCCGCGAGGGCCATCGAGCGAATATTGTTCTCCAGAAAAACCGGGACCCCAAAGCGTTTGCTGAGTTTCTCCGCCAGGGGAATATTCTTCCATCCCGTGATGTGCCGATAGTGCAGCGCAATCCCGCGTTCATTATCAATGGACCCTGGCACACCCACGCCGATTGCCAGCGTCTTCTGTTTCGTCTCTCCCATCAATTGGCTGATGGACCGTTCTATTTTCCCAAGGATTTGGTCGACGGAATCGCTGGCAAGTATCTTGTCGCGATAATGCTTCAATGGTTGCTGAGAAAAGTCGATCGCGGTCGCCATAAGGTTGCGTGCCTCGAAATCAATGCCGATGAAGCGTCCGCCGCCGGGATTCAGGCCGAGGGCTTTGGGTGGCCGGCCGTAATCGCGTTCCACCTTTTCTTTCTCCAACAGGAAACCTTCCGCGATCAAGCGATCGACGTAGATGCTGACAGTGGAAGGGGCGAGAGTGAGGCGCCGTGCGAGTTCCACCCGCGACATCGTTTGGTCCCCGCGAACGCAGCGCAGCAACTCGGCTTCGATACCCGCGATCACATCCTGTTTGATTTTCAAACGGAGGGGCAGAGGAGCGGTCGTTTTATTTTTTCCTTGCAATGACATCGACAGAAGAAGATATATTTCGAAATCGAAATAACTGTCAATTGCAAACCGCTGCTACCCGTATGAAACCGCAAATCACTGACATCCACTCTTCGTTGAGCCGCCGACATTTTCTGAAAACCACGGGCGGAACGGCCGCAGGACTTTCTTTGCTGGGCACGTTGGGGCTCGAACGCGCAGTTCATGCCGCCTCGGATGATACCATCAAAATCGCATTGATTGGTTGTGGTGGTCGTGGTACGGGGGCTGCCAGTCAGGCGATGAACACAGGGAAGGTAAAACTGGTCGCGATAGCGGATATGCGACAGGGCCAGGTTGATAAGTGCCTCGATAGTTTGCAGACGCAAAACCCGGGAAAGATTGACGTTCCCAAAGAGCGGCAATTCATCGGCTTCGATGCTTACAAGCAAGCCATCGCCGCCGCGGATGTGGTGCTGCTTGCGTCGCCTCCCGGATTTCGTCCCGCGCACTACGAAGAAGCCGTGCGGCAGGGAAAACATATCTTCATGGAAAAACCGTTGGCGACAGATGCGCCCGGAATCCGTCAGATTCTGGCGGCGAACGAAGACGCGAAGAAAAAGAATTTAAAGGTCGCGGTGGGATTCCAACGTCATCACGAGAAGGGCTATATTGAAACCGTCAAACACATTCACGACGGCCTCATCGGGGATGTTCTCGCGTTGCGGGTTTATTGGCGTGGCGGATCACGTGCCGGTCTGGTGCGCGAACCCGGCGAAAGCGAAATCCAATATCAGATTCGTAACTGGTATTATTTTACCTGGCTTTCGGGCGATCACATTGTGGAACAACATTGTCACAACATCGATGTCGGCAACTGGATCAAAGGCGCTTATCCAATTCGTGCCCATGGTGTCGGTGGACGTCAGGTGCGGAACGCACGCGAGAATGGCCAGATCTTCGATCACTTTTCCATTGAATACGAATATGCAGACGGCGCTCGCATGTTCAGTGTCTGCAGTCAGATCCCGCGCATGTGGGGTGACGTCTCCGAGCATGTCATTGGCTCAAAGGGCAAAGCTGATCTCGGTCATGGTTACATGATCAAGCCTAACGACGGCGCGGCCATTCGTATGAAAAGCGACGGCAATGGCAACGGTTGGCAGCAGGAACATTATCCGTTCTTCGACGCGATTCGGAAGAACGTCACTTACAACGAAGCCGAGTACGGCGCAAAAAGCACCATGACCGCGATTATGGGCCGCATGGCAGCTTACTCAGGTGATTTGATTGAGTGGGATGAAGCGCTCAATTCCAAGCTCGAACTCGTACCCAAACAAGTATCCGAGAACATGACACCGCCCGTGGTTCCGGACAAAGATGGTTTTTATCCCGTGGCCATTCCGGGTGTTACCAAGGCGTTGTGATGTTACGGACAACAGCGAAACCGTTTTAAAAAACCCTTGCGTGTCCTGAACCGCCCATTAAAGCTTTTAGTTCGCGAATATGTTGGGTGTTCGCTGTGTTTGCCACGATTTGCGTTTGCGAGGCGGACAAATAGTTTTATCGCACATTGCGGCGATGAAAAGAAAACGTAAACAAAAACAGACCTCGTAAATATTTATGAAGCACGGACTTCTTTTGCACGAGCACGATGATGATGTCGGCGTAGCAGTGATGGACCTGAAAAAAGGTTCCACCGTTGGCGCAGTGACGCTCGAAGGCAAGCCAGTTGGTAAAATCAAACTTCTCAATGACGTTCCGCTCGGCCACAAAGCCGCCATGCGCGATCTCGTTAAGGATAAACCAGTGAACAAATACGGCCGCCCGATTGGCAAAGCCGTTGCCGCCATTAAGAAAGGCGACTGGGTTCATACTCACAACGTTAAAACCTTGAGGTGGTCTGTATGATCGATCCAAAGAAAATGAAGTTAACCGGCTTCCGCCGTGCAGACGGTCGTTTCGGTATTCGTAACCACGTCCTCATCTTGCCGGTTGATGATATTTCCAATGCCGCTGCCGAAGGCGTCGCCGCGCTCATTCGCGGAACGATGGCTTTGCCGCATGCTTATGGACGTCTCCAATTCGGCGAAGATTTGGAGCTGACTTTCCGGACCCTCGCCGGCACCGGTCGTAATCCGAACATTGCTGCCTGTATCGTCATCGGTATCGAACCGAAATGGACGGCGCGCATTGTCGATGAAATCAAGAAGACTGGAAAACCGGTCGCTGGTTTCCATATCGAACGCTTCGGTGATTTGAAGACGATTGAAATGGCCTCGCGCAAAGCAAAGGAATTCGTGCAATACGCCAGCGAGCTCCAGCGCGAACCGTTCTCGATCAATAAGCTCGTCATGAGCACCAAGTGCGGCGAATCCGATACCACGACAGGTCTTTCTTCCTGCCCGACGGTCGGACGCGTTTTCGAACGTCTCGAAAAAGCGGGCGCCACGATGATCTTCGGTGAAACCAGTGAATTGACTGGTGGCGAAGATATTATCCAATCGAAGTTCGTGAACAAGAAAGGCCTGGAAGATTTCAACGCCATGTTCACCGACTACACCAATCTGATCAAAGGCCAGGGTGTGGATCTTCTCGGTTCACAGCCGACCGAAGGAAACATTCGCGGCGGTTTGACCACCATCGAAGAAAAAGCGATGGGCAACATCCAAAAAGCCGGACGTTGCAAAATTCAATCCGCGCTGCAACCCGCTTTCGAGCCGAAAGGTCCGGGTTTGCATTTCATGGATTCGTCCAGCGCCGCTGCCGAAATGGTGACGCTCTGCGCCGCCGGTGGTTCCGTGGTGCATTACTTCCCGACCGGACAAGGCAACGTCATTGGCAATCCGATTTGCCCTGTGATTAAGCTCTCCGGTAATCCGCTCACGCTCGAAACCATGTCTGAGCACATCGACGTCGATGTTACCGGCATGCTTCGCGTGGAGATGACTCTGGATCAAGCCGCCGATCATGCAATGGACGTTCTCCAGAGAACGATCAACGGACGTCTGACCGCAGCCGAAGCGTTGCGTCACGATGAGTATTCGATCACGAAGCTGTATCGTAGCGCTTAATTAATTCTGTTTCACAAAACCCGGCAGCCGACCGCTGTCGGGTTTTTTTGTTTGGCGCGCTCCCGTAAATCTTAGGTAATGCCACCGATTGCTTTTTTAAGAGACTGGAAACATTCTTCCTCGCTCAGTCAGAGAGCAGGGATGAGGGGACAATCGCCGGAATAGCGAACCCAATTTTAACGAAGGAAGAGCTAGCATGGACATTTTGATTTCAGAAGATTTAGACGCACCGGCCATTCAAGAGTTGGCCAAGAAATACCACGTCGTGCGCGAGCCCGCTCTTTGGAAAGATCCTGTGCGACTAAAGGAGATGATTCGCGAGGCGCGGACAATTATGGTGCGCAACCAGACGCAACTCACTGCCGAAGTTCTCAGCGGCGCGCCAAACCTGTTGGGTATCGGCCGCATCGGCGTGGGTCTCGATAATATCGCTGTGGATGCTGCGACGAAACAAAACGTGGTCGTCATCGCCCCTCTGAATGCAAACGCAACGAGTGTGGCGGAGTTGGCACTCGCCTTGATGTTGGCGCTCGCGCACAAGATCGCTTTTTCGGATCGTTCCACGAAGGCCGGCGGTTGGGATCGCAAAGGGTGCACAGGAATTGAGCTGGATAAAAAAGTCCTCGCGATTTTTGGCTTTGGTCGGATCGGCCGAATGGTGGCGGCCCGAGCGCGCGCGTTCGGCATGCGCGTCGTTGTCTTTGATCCTTTCGTGAAAGCGGATTCACCGCATCTCGGTGAATACGCCGCGACTCTCGCCACCAAAATCGAAGAGGCTCTGGAAATTGCGGATTTCGTCAGCGTCCATTCGCCGCTCACTCCGGAAACCAAACACATGTTTAACGCGAAGGCTTTCGCGGCCATGAAGCGCGGTGCCTTTTTCATCAACACCTCCCGCGGTGGTGTCATGGACGAGTTAGCGTTGCTGCAATCATTGCAGTTGAATCATCTTGGCGGCGCGGCGCTGGATGTCCGTGAAGTGGAACCGCCCAAAGAGCGGAGTGCGTTCGAATCGATGGACAATGTTATCCTGACGCCGCACATCGGCGCGTTCACGCAGGAAGCGCAGACGCGAACCTTCGAATGTGTATGTGAAGATCTGGATCGACTCCTGAGCGGACAACCAGCCGTGAGCTTCGTGAACATCGCTTCGGCGAAGAGTGCTTAAGACGTAAGCGACGGACATCAGACACGAATACATAGATTCGCACGCGAACCCAGCGAGCTAAGGATAGGTCACACGATAGAACAGCTGATTGGTATTCGCGCCCGCGTTGGTGTATCCAAAATTCGTGGTCGTCGATGTCACGCTTCCCACATTCGTCCAACTCGTGAGTGTCGAACTTTTTTGCACCGAGTAGGTCACGTTGCTCACGCCCGGCCAGCGAATCACATTTGTCGTAATCAACGAAAGCTTCGGCGACGTCACCGTGACGAAGTTCGTGACAGTGTAGGAGAATTTAAAATCCTTGATCACCCCCATGTGTTGCATGCTTGCCGCCCCCGAATCCGTTGAAACGACTGGAGAAACATCCGCCAGGCTTGTGTAAACGCGGGAATCGAACACGAGACCGTTAGGAAAGTTATTGGCATTGATGACGGTCGTGACCTGAAAATTAGTCAGCGAGAAGGAGGGGAGCACGTAATCGAAGGGCTTCAAGCGACCGGCGTTGGTATCAGGATCTCCCCCCTGGTCCGTTGGCACTTTGTTATCGCTGAGGATTGTTTTGAGAGTCGTGACGCACGTTTCGCCGCGGGTGTCGCTATTAAAATCCCCGGCCACGATCACCATGGCATTGGCCGGAAAATTCTGTTGGATCAACGCGACGAGATTCGTTGCTTCGCTCGCACGGGCTGTCGCGCCGGCTCCACTTAACAAATGAACACACACAACGTAAAGATCATTGGTCCCGGGAAGGTCGATCCGTGCCCAGGCAAAACCTCGATTCGGCTGCGACTGAAGCACGTCCGCCCAGGATCCTGAAGCAAGGATTGGATATCGGCTGATGATCCCGTTCGGGATATCGCCCGAGCCCGTATAATTCTCGCGATAATAATAGAAGTTTGTGCCGAATGCGTAGTTCACCATCTCACGCATGGCATTGGG
>JAQGOU010000562.1 GCA_028293445.1 Verrucomicrobiales bacterium
GCTCGAATTTATGGGTCTACGGAACATTAACTCGTCCGTTCCGTCAGGCGATCCTTCAAACGTGGCGATCGTAGTGGTCGTCACAACTTTGTTTGGATCGGAAGCGGTAGCCGTGAAAGCTAATACAGTGTTAGGCGCAACACTCTTTTCTCCAATCGCACCCAGGACTGGCGGTGCGTTCGGCGTGGTCACGGTAGCGGTATTTGAATAAACCGAGTTACCATTCGCATTGTAGCTGCGAACACGGAACCAATACGCCGTTTGAGCAGACAAACCAGTAACCGTATAGGTCGTATCGCTGGCAGCATTCGTGGCAATCTGTGTGAACGGTCCGGCAGCAGCCGTCGCGCGTTCAATCTTGAATCCGACTTCGCTGTTCGCGTTGTCAGTCCAGGCCAGGTTGACTTTATCCCAACCAAGTGCGGTGCTGCCCTGCGAAACAGCGGTCAAAGCTGTCGGCGGGTTCGGAGCGGTCGTGTCGCTGGCCGTTCCCGAAACAGCACCGTTACCGGCTGTGTTGTAGGAATAGACGCGATAATAATATTTCGTGTTACCAACCAGGCCCACGCTCGAGTAGGTCGTGGCATTGATGCCAGCCGTAGCGATCTGAGCGAAGGTCGTTCCATCGGTTGAACGATAGATTTTGAAACCATCTTCGTTACCAGCGGCGCAAGCCCACGCCAGATTGATCTGGGCGCTGGACACTGCCGTCGCCGTCAGGCCAGTGGCGCCTGCTGGGATGGTGTCTTTCGTCACGTTATTGCCGACGTTGGAATAACCAGAGTTACCCGCAGCGTTATAAGCGCGGACACGGAAATAATACCGCGTGCCCGAAGCCAAACCTGTGGAGGTCAAAGCTGTTCCATTCGCACCCGTAGTTCCGATCTGGGCGAAGCCGCTGCCGGAAGAGAGCGAACGTTCCACTTTGTAACCGGATTCGATACCGGAGTTATCATGCCAAGTCACCTTGAGGGAGCTGGACGAGACAACCGCAACCGCGCAACTGCTCGGAGCGGACGGAGTGGAAGCGACACCTTTGATGCCGTTCATCAACCGGGTCCAATTCCAATATGGTCCTGGGTCAGTGTGAGAGTTACAAGTAGGAGAAAAAGCGTAATTAGCATTCACCCAGGAATTCCAACCGGGGTAGCTCTTCTGGTTGTGGCCGATGACGTGGTTACGGTCTTTAGGCTTGCCGTTCTTGTTCATCAAGTGCGTTTGCAGCCCGATGGTCGCGTTATACATCGCGTCCGTGTACCACGCAGGGTTACTGGCGAAACCTTCGTGCTCAGTACCATACATATAATGGTTCCAACAACGGACGTGCCACGCATAGTACGCTTCGCGCACAGCTTGGGCGATTTCACCAGCCGGATTATCCCCGCTGGTGTCTTTTTTGCCGTTCACGCCGTAGTGAATACTGGCTGACGTGCTGCAGTGTGACAAATACGACATGCTGGAGGCATAATAGCCTTCCATATCGTGGATCACGACGAAGCTATGACCATTGCCGGAGGTGCTGTAATTACAAGCGACCCATTTCCAAATGGCCGGACCGTAATCTGTACTCGCCTGACTGATGCTGGTGCCGATCAGGCCTGCCACCACCGCCAATGGAACCACTTTTTGGGCGGTTCGTGATTTACTGAGATATGTTTTCATTTTTCGGGTTTTCGCGTTTTACCTATGCGGGAATGCTCCTTTTGGGGGAATACAGAGCACCTGCATCGGGCAAATCTTGGGTAACAGTGACGAAACTATCGAAAAGTCTCAAAATTGGATAGTCGCATGAACATGTGACACGAAATGCCCTAAAAGGAGACAGCAAACCCCGAGAACCGGCTCAGGTAATCCCTGCTTGCGTCGAAAATCGTCAAGTTCTCCGCCGAAACCGGAGTCAATCACAGGTTCGGATGGAAGTCCCAGCCAAACCAGCATCCCGCGCCTCCTTTTCGACCGAAACGACCCAAAAACAAAGAAAGCCGAGGATTTCTCCTCGGCTTTCCATGATGTGAACTGTTCAGCCGCTTTGGCTATCGACTATTCGGCTATTGGCTATGTGCCGAAGGCGCTTAGTGCGTCACAATCGTGACCGGTTCCGAGAGCGCGGTTTCGCCACCGTTATTCACGGCAGAAACCGAGATCTCGACCGTTGCATTCGCCGGCAGGTTCTCGAGGTTGAAGTCGATATCTGCTGGTGAACCAACCGCGACAGGCTCCGCGTTCAGACCGATGACACGGATCCAGACGCGGTAGTATTCCGCACGCGCCGACGCCTTCCATTTGAGCGCACTGGTGCCAGGTCCGATCAAGACGGCGATCAAGCCCTCCACGATGCCAGGCGTTTCAGTCGCACCTGGCTTGCTGAAGCCAAACGACAGCCATCGCGAATCGAGCGGAGTAAGACAGCTCGTCAACTCGGCCATAAGGCTACGAATCCGCTCACGCATCGTTTCTGCTGCCTGATCGCGCACGTCTGCCAGTGCATCCACCACATCATTCTGCAGGTTGACGTTCGCCTCAGCCGCCACGAGTTGATCGTAGAGCAACTGGAATTGCGCCGCCGTGATGTTACGCGACTCGTCTTCCTGTTCTGGATGCACCGTGAAGTACGCCTTGAACTTGCCGAGCACGAACAGCAACTCCGTGGAGGTGCGAGGGATCGCGATGGAACCCACGAGACCGAGCACGTCGAATGCTTGTGAATACTCGTTGCCGAGGATCGGTTTGAGAATGTCACGTCCGAGCATTAAACATGCGCGGACAGTCATTACCACCGTGGCCAGCACCGAACGGTAAGTGGCAAGAACGACCTTGCCTGTATCGTGATTAGTGCACGCTGTCGATAGCGCGTCGGCGTCCATGCCGATGTTACATGCTGAATTGTGCAGCAGTGGAATACCTGCGCCTTTAGCGATGGCGGCGGTTTTGATAACGCCGGCCGAGCCAAGAAGCTCACCTATGGTACGTATTTGTTTTTGTTTCATATGTTTTACTTTCTCTTTGTCTCCAGCCTTTCGACTGAAAACGGTTTCTGACTACTACCATCTTCAGACTTCCGACACTCGGTCCTCGGTCCTCCGATGTTTTGGCTGCTCCAAACGTTGAACTTTAAACTTCAAACTTTGAACCATCCGACACGAAGCACATCGCTGTCGGCCACAGACGTATTGCCTGTAAGACCCGCGACTGGGTTGGGTTTTCTAGGTCCACTCCGGTCTTCGTTTAAGATTTTCAGGCTCAATAGCGAGCCCTTGAATCTATGGCGCTGATGTTAGCGCGTATCGGCGGACACACAAGAGAAAATTTAAATTTATTTTTTAGAGGCGGTAAAAAGGCGCGGTCGCAACTGTTTCCGAACTCCCCGTGTGAATTCGGAAGTTATTGGAATCATTTGGTCGAACGACAGCAGGGAAAAGTTAGATAAACGCTCGTCCTCACCCAGTCAGAACAAAGATCGGCTGCACCGCTGGCGGTGCTGGCCCTCTCCTCCGAGGAGAGGGAGAATCGTTCGTCCGCGTATTTGAAGATTCACGCGGTGGGATTTGCCGGACAGCTATCCTAAAAACCAAAGACGTGCGCATGCTATCCCTTCTCCTCGGGGGAGAAGGTTAGGATGAGGGCGAGCGTTTATCTAACTTTTCCGGCCCTGACGTCATCGGCCGCGTATAGTGCGGTAACGGATGCGGCGCGCGTGTCTGCAATTCATGGAAGATCGTGTCACGAATGGTTTGAGCATCACGCCGCAAATGCGAATTCCAGAATCGCAACGTTTTGATGCCATTACTTTTTAGAGACGTCTCGCGTTCCTCGTCGTGTTTCTGCTGACTGGGAAAACCATGTTGCCTGCCGTCCAGTTCAACGTTCAATTCAGCTTCCTTGCAAAAGAAATCCAGGTAATAAATCCCGATAGGATGTTGGCGACGAAATTTGTAACCACTAAAACGGCGATCGCGCAACCAAAGCCACACAAGTTTTTCCGCCCACGTATCATCCTTGCGAAGCTGGCGAGCGCTTTCAATTTCGGCCATGGGCGAAACGTATGGAATCCGTTGAAAATAGGAAGTTAGTTTTAAAGGCCCGCCCTCATCCTAACCTTCTCCCCCGGGGAGAAGGGATAGCATGCGCACATCTCCGGTTCTTCGTATAACTGTCCGACAAATCCCATCGCTTAAACATTCAAAAAGTCGGCGGAAATATCCACTCTTCACTCATAACGCCGGTTCATTACTGATTTACAACCAGCCACATTGATAATTAATAGCATGATGAGAATCGCATAGAGCAAGTAAAACACTCCCCGCCTTTTCGCAAGAAACGTGGTAAGACAAAAAACGATATAAAAAATCCATCCAATAGCACATGGCCATTGCCGCGCTCCCGCTTCCAACACCAAGTCAGATCCTTTGGGAAACATTATCAGCAGACCCGCCGGAAAATAGAGCACACCAACAAGATTTTGCAGCCCCATTAAAAAAATTACGGCTCCCCAAGCGACGAAGAATAAAACTACCCTTACCAAAGACGACGGAGCGTCAACGTCGAGATCAACTTTCAACTCTTCCTCTTTGGAGAGCGAAGGATGGGAAATCTCTGGAATTGTTTTTAACGCCACCCAATCGCGAGCGCGTTGGACTTCAATCTGGGCTCGAGTCTCGCCGACATCTCCCGTCGCCAGCCAATCGAGAGTGATCAATGACTGCTCTAATTGACGGTTCAACTCCGCAATTGTAAACGGCCCCAGAACTTGCGACTCGGTCGGATGTTTAATGTAAAAGTTCACGTTCGCCTGAAGCGCTACCTTGATCGTTCGATCAATGCAATTCAACCCTTGTTCGGCTTCCATTCATGAGAAAGCAATTCCTTTTGGATCATTTCGCATTTCTATCAGGTCACGTATCGATCGCGCGGCAAAACAGACAGAGCGGATTCACATCCACTGCTACAAACGCAAGGTCCGCACACTCGATAGCTTATCGATGATTTCATGTATCGAGCCATTCCTTTGCGCAATCTTCTTTGCCGTTCCTGTGCAATCAGTAAACTATCACTATGCGAAAGACGTTCATCCTGGCGCTGCTTTGGATTGTCTTAATCAGTGTTGGACGGAGTGAACAGTTCTTCAAAGGAGGAATTACTTTCTCCCCACCCTTGGCCTATACTGCCTTCGGCTTGAATCACGATCCGGGAGACGATCCATTTTCCGGCGACGGGCCTGGCATCCAACTTCTTGAAAACGGCGGAGGAGGCCCAATCAATGACAATGTTGGAGGTGGGGCCATCATTCTTCGACTGAGCATTGTTGGATTTACCATCGGTGAAGGCAAAGTTGTGACGTATCAAAAATTGAATCCGGCTGATCTGAGGCAGATCATGCAAAACGAGCTTGATCGCGCTAACTCTAAAGCGCGCGTTGAACCAGTGACTTTGTCGGGTTTTCAAGGCGGACGCGTCAATATTGAAAAAAAGACGTCATCGGGAACACCCTTTCAAACCCGCTTCATGCAAACGACATGGCTGCAGCTGGATACAAATCGCGTTTTAAAAATCATCTGTATCTCGCCGCGAAAGAGCGGTCTCGACGAGCTGGAAAAATCGATCGCCACCATTAAGATCGACAAAAAAAAGCTTTTTGCACCCGCACGTCCGCCTGAACGAAAAGTAACCAGGGATCAGTTGCAGAGTATTAGTAGCGGTTTTATTAAAACAAATGACCGCGTTTTCGCCAGCTTTGCCTTGCGCTGTACTTCTGGAACTTATTTTTTCACGAGTGAAGACATCCGCAAGCCTGAAGAAATCGTAATTTCTCTTGAGGAGGCTATAAAACAAGTCAAGCAGCACGTCAATGACCCGCAGACCTATTCCCATGTTTTGCTCAGCATTAATAGAACCGTTTCAGGTGGTGAAACGAACCTTCAACAGCTGTGCCGGTTTGAATTTATAGATCGGCACAGGTTACGCGGTGCCTCCGAAGACGAGATCATGAACACCCCTTTGAAATATCCGATTGATCACGCTGCCGACCTAATTACCTTTTCGATTCAGGATCTTAAGATATCCCGTGAGCCCGCTGGTTTTCGGAAGTTTAAAGATTATCCCATCAATATTCCGTTATTCGTGGTTCGAGTCGAAAGGGAAGAATAAACAATCGGTGCAATTGCAAAAATGATTATTCCCTCCCCCACATCTGGGACATGCCGCGTTGGGGGGAGAAGATAAGTATGAGCTAGCCCGAGCGCCTTGCCTAAGAACAACTCGCGCACAAATCCCCTGCTGAAGCCAAGAAGCGAGGCGTTACCGCTTCTTTGCAACGCAATTTTGGTCGAAGGTGGTCAAAATAGCCAATTCTCACCCGAATATTCGTAAGTGACTGGTTTACAGTCTTGTAGAAACTGCTGTTAACGTTAGGTGGCTTAATTTCATCCTGGAAATGGCGGCGTTTACGTCAGCGGCACTTATTTTCATCCTGAAAACCGACCGGTTACGCGGAGCAACACCCAATTACATCCTGAAAACGGCGCTGCTACGCGTAGGAGACTCATTTCCAGCCTGAAAACGGAGCTGTTAACGGAAGCAGCAGTCATTTACATCGTAAAAATCGACCGGTTACGCGGAGCAGCACCCAATTCCAGCCTGAAAATGGAGCTGCTAAGATTATCCCGGAGTTTTTCAGCGTGGAATTCAGCGCATTTCTGGCGCACCGGTCATTTCCAGCCTGAAATTTTGTGCGTTTCTGGAACACCGGTCGTTTCCTTCCTGGAAATATGCTCGTTTCTGGCGCATCGGTGATTTCCTTTCTGAAAATGGGCGCGCTAACGGCGCATCGATCATTTCCAGCGTGGAATTTCGTTGGTTTTTCGCGCAGCGGTCATTTACAGGATGTTTTTGCGTGCGCGGCGCGGGATTCGGAGCCGGGGAGAGTGTTTGGAAGGTCGCGCGGAGCGCGGTGGTTTGATTTCGGGGAGTGGCCGGCGGCGGGGTGATAAACAGGCGGAATTCCGGTGTTCTTTCAGGACAAGTATTTCTATGGCTTCGGTCAGAGGCGGTTGTCCCTGGCTACCATGCGGCGGTCACGCAGCGATGTGAACAATTCATCGGCAATCACTTGACCGGACGACGACACCCTCTAATCTCTTCGCCGTCCTCGGTGTCAGGCTCCCCCCAGCCTCCCAATTAAATGAAATTCCGAATTCTCGCGATTGCCGCGATGGCGCTCGCTTTTTGTACGCATACCCTCGTCGCGCAAACCTCTGCGTTCACCTATCAAGGAAAACTCAGTGTTAATAATGCGGCGGCCAATGGCACTTATGATTTGAAGTTTCAAGTGTTCGACAATGCGGCGGCGGGGAGCCAGGTTGGCACCGATCAAATCCAAACCGGGATGGTGATCAGCAATGGGCTCTTCACGACGACCCTCGATTTTGGCAGCGGCGTTTTTCCGGGAGCCGATCGTTGGTTGCAGATCAGCGCGCAAACGAACGGGGCGGGATACACGACGCTGACGCCTCGACAAAAGGTGGGCGCTGCACCGTATTCATTACAGTCGGCCCACGCGACGACGGCGGATTCGGCCACTTCAGCCACGACGGCCGGAAGCGCGAACTCGGTTACGGCCGCCAACATTACGGGCACCGTGCCGGATGCCTTGTTGTCAACGAACGTGATGTTGCGCAACCAGCCGGTGAATTTCACTTCGTTCGCGGGTGACGGTCTTGGCCTGACCAATCTGGATCTGGATTCGTTGCAGCACGTTTCGGTGACGGACACCATCATACAGACGAATATCTATGCTTCGGCTGGCACTTATAATGTCACTGTGCCGATTGGTGCATCGCGAATGACGGTGAAACTTTGGGGAGCGGGCGGCGGTGGTGGTGCCGCAGGCGCTTCTCCCACGAGTTCTAACGGTGGTGGTGGCGCGTATGTGCAAAGTAAATTTTTAGTTAATCCGGGGGAAACCTACACCGTCGTCGTCGGCCAGTATGGCGGCAGCAAGATTGGCGGGGGCGCTGGCACGGGCGGTGAGGGATCTAACAACGGGGCGGGCGGCGTTGGGTCGGGCGCAGGGCACGGCGGACAGGCGAGTTCTTTCTTCAAGTTTATTGGTTCGGCTTACATCATGAAAGCAGTGGCCGGAGCAGGCGGCGGAGCGCATTCCGGCAATGGCGGTGGGGGCGGAAAGCCCGGTCAGGACGGCAGCGGCTTCGGCAACTTTAACTTAGGCGGGGGAGGTGGAGACAATGGTTACAATTACTCGATCAATGCGCTGACGATTGGCGAGACGAATTTGAACTTGATGGGCGGCATCGGCGGCAACCAAACCTTTAGCGGAGCCGGTGGCGGCGGCGGTTACGGCGGCGGTGGCGGCAGCCAGAACAATGGTTCGGGCGGTGGTGGTGGTTCTTATGGCGACATCGTTATCAATGCGTCCGCGCCCGCTCCTGGTAACACGAATGATCCATTTTACGCTTTTCCGGCCGGTTACGGTGGTGGCGGAAGTTATAATGACGGCACCAACGGACGTGTCGTCGTCCTGTTTCAATATCCGGTCGTTCAACTCGCCGGTGGTCTGTCGCTGGACCATGGGATCAGCGGCAATGGTGGCGGACTTACGAATGTCAATGCTTCCTCCGGTACCGGCGCTTTCAACGGAACCTTTAACGGCACGGGAACCATCAACGGGACGTTGAGCGGGACCTTTAGCGGTTCCGTCACAGGAACCGTCGCCGGATCAGTGAGCGGCACGATCAGTGGTAATGGCGCTGGCCTGACGAATCTCAATGCGGCCAACATCAGTAGCGGTGTGGCCAATGATTCCATTCTTTCGACAAACATCCCACGCCTGAACGGGAGCCCGGTCTTTAATACGACCGTCACGGCCAGCACGTTCGCCGGCAACGGTTCGGGCCTGACGAATGTCCCGTGGGTCATCAAATGGAATGTGGTTTCGAATACGTCGCAGACGGCGGTCGGAAACAATGGTTATTTATTGACCAACAATGCGCTGGTAACGGTGACGTTGCCGTCATCACCGAATATTGGCGAAACGATTCGCATCGTCGGCACCGGCGCGGCCGGTTGGAAACTGAACCAGAACGCGGGGCAGAGCATTCGCGCCAGTCAAATCGGCGGGCAGTTTGGCGTGTCGTGGACGCCGTCTGTTTACTCCAATGGCGTGTTCGGGATTGTTTCCTCTGCGGATGGAACGCGCCTGGCGGGCATCAGTGGGGGCGTAGTGACCACGTCGACAGATGGCGGTAATACCTGGGTCCAGCGAATAAATACTGCTGAGTTCGTCACGACATCGGCTGACGGCACGCAACTGATCGCGGGAACTCCGGACGTAAACCTTTTCAAATCGACGAATGCAGGCGTTAGTTGGAATTCCCTGGGACAGACTGGCATTAGCTTTCGCTCTGTTTGTTCGTCCGATAATGGGACGCGTCTGTATGCTGGCACCGCGGGTGGTAACGTCTACCGTTCCACTGACTCAGGTGGGACATGGGTATCAACATCCGTCAATGGGTTTGGCAATATAGTGGGGATCGCCTGTTCCGCGGACGGAACGCGCGTCTGCGCTGTGGTTAGCGGCGACAGCATCTGGACATCAACCAATTCTGGAACAAACTGGACGGCGGGGGCGTCGTCGCAAAGTTGGAATTCAGTCGCCTCTTCCACGGACGGACTGAATCTGGTGGCAGCGGGATTCGGCGGACAAGTCTATACTTCCAGCAATGGTGGGACGAACTGGACGGCTCGATTGAGTTCGCAAAACTGGTCGGGCGTAGCTTCCTCCGGCGACGGGAGCCATCTCGTGGCGGTGGTCTCGTCTGGCTTGATCTACGTTTCCACCGATTCAGGCGTTAACTGGACAGCTCGCGATTCAAGCCGGAGTTGGAACAGTGTCGCTTCTTCGCGTGACGGCAGCCGACTGGTCGCCGGGACTTCTGCGAACGTTTACCGCTCGACGCCGTTCTGGGTTTCGACCACGACGGTGGGAACAGCGGGTTCCTTGACCACACCGCAATACAGCGCAATCGAACTGCAACACATCGGAGGCGGGGTGTTCCTGCCGCTGAGTTTCAATGGCACGTTTGAGGTGAAATAATCGGAGCGTCGCCAGTCTGTTTTAGAAGCCAAATTGGATGATAGAAGGCCGATTCGGCCGTTTGCGACACGGAAATCGAGTTGGTTTTGGACGCGCGGCCGCCGTCAGCAATGTTTTTGGGTGCGCGGCGCGGGAATCGGAGCCGGGGAGGATGTTTTTTGTCGGGTTCGCGCGTGCATCGGAGCGGGCCACTTTGGCTTTGGGGAGTCTGGCGGAGGGGCGGGTTTAAACGGTTTTGAAATGTAGCAGTCGAGGTGACGAGTCTCAAATTTCCGCAACTTTAAAGTTAGATTAGAGACTCGTCACCTCGACTGCCACGATGATGACGGGTTTTCCGTCGCACGTCCCGACGCGCCCATTTTTCGAAAGTAAAAAAGCAAGCAACTCGGCCAAAAGTCTCGCCAAACGATGTGTCACGGCTACTCTCGGGGTTGAAAGTATCGGTAGGCTGTTCTATCAAAGGTCTTATCATGGTTCCGCAACATTCTCGGCGTTGGAGGGTCGCGCTTTTTTATAGCGCGCTCTTTGAATCCGTTTTGGTCTTCCTGGCGTTTGGTGCTCCACGCGGTTCCTGGCTCCATGCCAAGATCGTTTGGATGCATGGTCCGTTGCTCTGGTTGGCGGAACGCTTTCACGACGAGCTCGGCAGAATCGATCTTGAAGATGCCGTCATGTTGGTCATTCCCGTGATCATGGTGATTTTCTGGGCAGTCGCCTGGCGAGGGTTGCAATTCCTTTTTGCAACCATCAAACAACGCATTCCACCTCAGCATACGCGACGCTTTCGCTGGAGTCTCGGGCTGGGGTTGGCGATTGTTCTGGCGACGGCTTTCTCTACTTTACTTCCGGCCGGACCGAAACCGTTTATGAAAACCCAGGACGTCGACTCACTCGTGGAGGGTAATACCGCCTTCGCTCTCGCGTTTTATAAACAACAGCCGACCAACGGGAACCTGTCCTTTTCGCCTTATAACGTTTCCTCGGCGCTCGGATTGACTTACGCCGGAGCGGCCAAGCAGACGGAAACGGAAATGGCCTCGACGCTACACTTCGCTCTGCCGCAGGAAACATTGCATCCCGCCTTCGGTGCGCTGCAGAAGCGATTGAATACGGTGCAACGAGGGAGCAGCATCAAGCTTGTTACCGCCAACGCGCTCTGGCTGCAGCAGGGCTATCCTTTCACGCAGCAATTCATGGAGGTCGCCCGCTCGCATTACGACGCGGAGACGCGTGCGCTCGATTTTAAAGGGACCGCGAACGCGAGCAGCGAAATCAATGATTGGATCGGGAAAAAGACACAAGGGAAGATCGGCCGGATGATCACGCCGGATCAAATCACGGCCAATACCAAATTGATTCTTTGCAGCGCAATTTATTTCAAGGGGAAATGGGAAACTCAATTCGCGCCCTCGGCGACGCGGCCCCGTGCTTTTTTCCTGAACGAGGAAAAATCGATTGATGTCCCGATGATGTCGCAGAAGGCAGAGTTCAAAACGTATAACGACTCTCAACTGCATCTGATTGAGCTGCCTTACGTGGGAAGAGATCTCTCGATGATTATTTTGCTCCCGAAGCATCCTGACGGTCTTGGGGATCTGGAACAACAACTGTCGCCGGCCCAGTTGAATGAATGGCTGACCAAACTGGAGGGCAGCCCAAGCAAGGAAACGGTGGTGGTGCTTCCGCGATTTAAAACGACACAAACGATCAACCTGCGTCAGGAATTGGGGCGTCTTGGCATGCCGTCGCTCTTTGACCCGAAACAGTCGAATCTCTCGCGCATGGACAGCAG
>JAQGOU010000575.1 GCA_028293445.1 Verrucomicrobiales bacterium
CTCCACGTGCTGCACTCCGCGTCATCTGCGAAACGAAAACCACGGAAGATCAGGCGACCCTTTACGGTTTATCCGTCAGCTTTAATTTGTTTCGCCCTCGCACCGGTGAAAAAACCAAAACACTGACGGAAATCATCGAACTGACCACCCGTTCGGCGCACGAACAAGAGTTGTTCTCCACCCGCGATTGGGAATTCATCCAATGGTTGGCCGATGCCCATGCAGATCCAGAAGGTCTGTGGGACACACTGGTTTTAAACGGTCTCGACCTGTTACAGTGGCTCGTGCGTTGGGGCGATTGTGGTCGGCTGGAATTGGTCACCACGCAGCATCCGCTGATTTTCCAGGGAAATCTTGCCGAGCTAAAACCGAACCTGGAAACGATCGAGAACGAACTCGCGTTCACTCACAATGTTGTCCTGCCCAGCGGCGAGATCCACCCGTTGAGCCAGGTTAAATTCTTTGCCGGCCATCCTCCCCTGGTCCTGATTGGCCAAACATTTTATCTTTTGAGGAACGCCCCGCCGGCCGATCTCCTCGGCACTTGGGCGCAAAAACAATTTCTGCCAGTGCGCAAGCTGAGTCACCGCATGTTGACCCAACTTCGTCGCACCCAGCCGGGTCACGATACAAATTGGGCCCAGCTATGCGTCACGCACACCGCGGTGCCACAATTCCTTTTCGAACTCGAAGACGAAACGGTTCGTCTTAGGCTTCATGCCAAAAGCGAGAAAGATAAAAGCGTTTGGCGTTGGACGGGGCACGAATGGCAAATTGAAGAACCTCGCGTTCGTCCGACCGACAAACCGGAACTGCTGGACGACGTCCGTCTTGAGCAGGCCACGCAATGGCTCCGCCGTCTGGATTGGTTCACGCCGGAACCGGGCATGTGGGTGGGTGATGCGAACGAAAATTTCCTGAACACACTTGCTGCGATTTGGCCGGCGCGTCCAGAGGGAGCTGAATTTCTGGGCAATCAGGCATTTCATCGGTTGTTCCTCACGCCGCGTCAACTGCGTCCGCACCTGATGGTGAAGGGAAGTGGAATCGATTGGTTTTCGGTATCGACCGAATGGGAGATTGAAGGGTTGAAATTGACGGCTGCTGATTTACAGCGCCTCGCGGCGGCCACCAGTCGGTTCGTCAACCTGCCCGATGCAGGCTGGGTGGAACTCGACACGACAGCCGTCCAATCTGCTCACGAAACGTTTGCGGATCTTGGTTTGGATGGATTGTCAGCGATTCCTCAACGGATAGGGTTGGAACAAGCTGCACACCTGAATGACGACTCCCTGAAGAAATTCGGTGACACACCGCAGCTAAAGGAGTTGCGTCAAAATATTTCGGAGTTTAAGGGCATCCCTTCCACTGGATTGCCGCGCTGCATCGTCGCAGATCTGCGCCCCTATCAAAAAGAAGGCTTCGATTTCCTTTGTCATCTTACGCGGCACAAACTCGGTGGCGTTCTCGCGGACGACATGGGCCTGGGTAAAACGTTACAGACATTGACCTGGATCGCCTGGTTGCAGGAACGACCCGCGCAATCCCGCAAGCCGTCGCTGGTCATTTGTCCCGCGTCTGTGCTCCACAATTGGCGCCGTGAAGCGGAGAAATTTACGCCGCATTTGAAAGTCCTCGTGCTGGAAAGCGGGGCTGCGCGTCACAACCTCCGCAAGCAGATTCCGGATTACGATATCATCGTGACGAATTATGCGTTGCTTCGCCGGGATTTGGAAGCCCTGCAAAAATTTGAATTCCGGTCCATCATTCTCGATGAAGCGCAGTTCATCAAGAACCCCGGCGCGCAAGTCACCCAATCCGTCAAGCAGTTGGAAGCAGATCAGCATCTCGCGCTCACCGGCACTCCGCTGGAAAACCGGCTGCTCGACCTCTGGAGCATCGTGGATTTTGTTCAGCCTGGCTATTTGGGGACGCAGGAGAAGTTTTCCGAAACCTACGAACCGAAAGGCGAAGGCAATGAAGATGCGCAGCGTATCGCCCGCCGCCGTCTGGCCGCCAAGTTGCGCCCGCTGATGTTGCGGCGCTTAAAGAAACAAGTCGCGCGCGATTTGCCGGATCGAATCGAAGAACGTCGCGATTGCGATCTTGGCGAATCACAACGCAAACTTTACCTGGCCGAACTTCGCCGCAGCCGCGAGCAGGTCAGCCAGATGGTGGCCGAAAAAGGTCTCAACAAGAGCAAGATTCATGTCTTGGCGGCGCTCACTCGTTTGCGCCAGATTTGTTGCCACCCTGCGTTGGTCGGCAGCGATTCTCCTTCCGGCAAAACAGAAACACTTCTTGAATTGCTCGATCCGTTGCTCGCCGATAACCAAAAGGTTTTGGTGTTTAGCCAGTTCGTCCAGATGCTCAAGCTTTTGGAAAAAGAATGCCACGCTCGCAACATTCGCACTCACATTTTAACGGGCGAAACAAAAGATCGTAACGAGGTAGTGAACGCGTTTCAGGCCGATGACAAAGGCGCTTTGTTTTTACTGAGTTTGCGTGCCGCTGGAACGGGCTTGAACCTGACGACCGCCAGTTACGTCGTGCTTTATGATCCGTGGTGGAATCCTGCGGTCGAAGCGCAGGCGATTGACCGGTCCCATCGTATTGGCCAGACACGGACCGTGAATGCTTACCGGTTGATCGCTCCGGGAACGGTTGAAGAAAAGATTTGGGAACTGCAACAACGCAAATCTCAGACGATCAGTGATGTGCTCGGCGAAGAAGGCTTCGCCCGCAGTCTTTCCGCGACCGACCTCGAATACCTTTTCTCTGAAGCGTAGGCTTCAGTTTTTCTCCGAGGCAAAACCTTTCAGCAGGCGCGAACCGCTGTCTTTCCGGGTTAACAATCGAATTTCTTTTTGCCAGCGGAAAAACAGGTCTGCTTCATTGGTCTCCAGAAAAATCTGTCCATCGAGAGCACCAGTCGGGAACTTTGAATTGAGGGTAAGTTTGTGACGCATTCTGATTCTATTAGATCAGAACCAAGCGGCCCAAGAATCAGGCCGCTGCCTGTTAATATGCCGCAGAACCGGTGGAGCGCGCCGGGGCAATTTGCCCAAGCGTCATGCTGGAAACGATCAAAGCGACTTTGAGAATATCCCCGACGCGCCTGAACGATTATACGGGTGCTGGTTCACGTGCGACCTTCTCACATTCTGCAACGCAGGCATCGCAAGCGTCCGCGCAACGTTGGCAGTGCTCCTCGTCGTGCATGCGGCATTCTGCGGCACAGCGGCGGCACGCTTCCGCACACACCTGGCAAATATCCTGCACCGCATCAGATCCACGCGCCATCAACTTTGCGGCCATGGAGCAAATGAGCGAACAGTCCAGATCCAGATGGATACATTCCGCCATGTTGTTTGCGTCTTCCTCAATGCATTCGGAGGCGCAATTTTCGCATTCGGTAACACAACGATTACACGCTTCTATACAGGCTCGATAAATATCGTATGACATAGTTTCCTTTCCGTATTTTGGGGGAGTAACGAAAAGTCGCATTGAAGAAATGCTTTTCAAGGCGGTCGTCCACTTTCGTCTGCCGAGCGAAAGCCTGAGAAGAACTGCGAACTGATGGGCGGTTAACTTATTTTGAGTCGCGACTGGCAAAGGCACTCTCGACGCGTGGAAAAGGTGCACGATCAATCACTGGCTTTGCGCTCCGTTTATCGCAATGGGCAAGCACCGCATCGCAAATAGATTTCGCAGCAAACATTTTTCCGAGCGTCTTTGCTGAACGTGCCATTTCGGAGAGTTTTTTCGATCCGATTAACTGCTCGATGCGAAAGCTCAAATCTTCCGTGCGATTCACTTTCACGGCCGCCCCATGTTCCAAAAGGAAATCGCTGTTCGCCGCTTCCTGACCCGGAATCGGATTCAGGACCAGGATTGGTTTCCCCATCGCGAGCGCTTCAGATGTGGTCAATCCACCTGGTTTCGTGATGATCAAGTCAGCGACGGTCATCAACTCATGCATGTTCCGTGTAAACCCAATGATATGCGTCGGGTGAGTGCGGTCTTGTCCGCAAATTTTCTGGCGCAACTCTTCGTTTCGTCCAGCCACGACTACCGTGTGAAAATTCTCCTTAACCTTATCGAGCTCCGTGAGAATTTCTTCCAACGGCCCCATCCCGAATCCGCCACTGAGTACGAGCAACACTGGTAGATCGTCTCGCAACCCGTATTTCTTGCGGGTTTCCTGTGCATCGAGTTTTGCTGAAAATCTTGAACTAATCGGGATTCCGGTGACCGCAATCTGAGTTGGACTGACACCCCGCGCAACGAGGCTCCCCTTGGTCTCATCCGCAGCCACACAATAGAAATCCGCCGATGGTTCGAGCCAAAAGGCGTGCGCTTCAAAGTCGGTAACGATACAAACCGTGAACGGGTTTGAACCTTCCCCTTTACTCTTCAAGTGCCCAATGATTTCCAACGGCAGATAGTGTGGACAGAGAACTATATCAGGACGGAATTGCTTCAGATATTTGACGAACCCTTTGTTCGTGTGATGCGCGAAGCTGCGGCGAAACGATGTCGCTTTGCGAACGTCTTCGTGATTGTCCGTCTTCTTGAACATCATCGCGTAAAAGTCCGGCACATGTTCGACCACCTTGACGTACGTCTCCACGTAGAGCTTGCGGTAGAACTTCGAAGCAAAATCGAGCACGTCGACTTTCTCAAGCGTGTCGTGTGGGCGCGCAGAACGCCAGGCTTCTTCGAGTGCGGCTGCGGCGGCCAGATGCCCCCCGCCAGCGGTAACTGTCGCGATCAAAACGCGCATAAGTGGTTGGGCCAATCTACACAGTAGCCTCGCCCAGGATAGCAAAAACTAAAATCCGCTTTCACCTGATGCACTGACTCAGGGAACAACATTGGACATTGAACTTTAAGCTTTGAACTTTAAGTTACCCGCATGTTCGATTCGCTGAGCCAAAAACTGCAGAACGCATTCCGTAATCTGCGCGGTCTGGGAAAAATTTCCGAAGAAAACGTTTCAGAATCGCTCCGCGAAGTCCGCCTGGCACTTCTCGACGCCGACGTGAATTTCAAAGTGGCGCGCGACTTTATCGAACGGGTGAAAGCAAAAGCCATCGGTGAAGAAGTGTTGCAAAGCGTGCAACCGGGCCAGCAAATCGTTAAAGCCATTCATGACGAACTGGTCGATCTGCTCGGTTCCGAAAATGCCGCCTTAAATCTCAGCGGAAACCAAGCGTGCATCATGATGGTCGGACTCCACGGCTCCGGCAAAACGACTTCCAGCGGCAAACTCGCGCGACTCCTGCAAAAGCAGGCGCGCACCCCACTCCTTGTGGCCGCGGATGTCTATCGTCCCGCTGCGATGGATCAACTCGAGACCTTAGGCAAGCAGTTGGACATCCCTGTTTTCGTGATGAAAGGGGAAACCGACGTTTTGAAGATCGCGCGGAACGCCTTTGATTACGCCAAGCAGCATCATCGCTCCACTTTGATTTTTGATACCGCGGGCCGTCTGCAGATTGACGAACCTCTCGTGCAGGAACTCGTGCGTTTGCGCGATCTGATCAAGCCGCAGGAAATTCTGCTTGTGCTCGACGCCGCTACCGGCCAGGAAGCGGTCAATGTTGCAACGCATTTTGATAAAGCTTTAAATATTACCGGCTCCATTCTGACTAAACTCGATGGTGACGCTCGTGGCGGTGCCGCCCTCAGCTTGAAGTCTGTTACCGGCAAGCCTATCAAATTTGCGGGCATGGGCGAAAAGCTCGAAGATTTCGAACCGTTTCATCCCGAGCGGATGGCCTCGCGTATTCTCGGCATGGGTGACGTCGTCAGCCTCGTTGAAAAAGCGGCCGAAACCTTCGACGAAAACGAAGCCAAGCGCATGGAGGAAAAAATGCGCAAAGGCGAATTCACCCTGGACGATTTTCTGAACAATCTGCGCCAGATGAAAAAGTTGGGGTCGATGGACAAGCTTATCGGCATGTTACCCGGCGGCTCTGAGGCGCTCAAAGGGATGGACATGGATAAAGAAGAAAAACGCTTTCGCCGGATGGAAGGGATCATTTGCGCTATGACCCAAAGGGAACGGCTCCATCCTGCGATCATTAATGCTTCGCGCCGCAAGCGTATTGCTAAAGGAAGCGGCGTTCAGGTTTCGGACGTCAACGTCGTGATGAATCAGTTTTCCCAAATGCAGCAGATGATGAAAAAAATGGGGCGCATGCAAAAGATGATGGGGAAAATGGGTGGCATGGCCGGGATGGGCGGCATGCCTGGGATGTTCCGCAAGTAATCGTTTGATTACTTCTTCCAGGCGTACTGGCGGATTTCGTCGAGGCGGCTTTCCAGGTTTTTGCCTGGAGACGTCGTGGACATGAAAGCCCTGTGCGAACTGATCTTGTCCGTGGGAATTTTGAATTTGTTTGACAGCCAGGAAACCAGTTTGAAAAGTGCGTCCATTTGCTCCTTGGTCGGCTCCACTTTTTCGAAGTTCCCTTCGACGACAATCCGAACGTGGCCCGTCGCGTCATAGTCGATGACGTCCGCAGCATAATTGAGCTCGATACCTTCGGCCACTTTCCCATGCACGTCGATGTAGAAGTGATACGGCAAATCTGCCCAGGCTGGTTTGGTTTTTCCCGATGAAAGTTGGCCTTCATGTTGGGAGAACTCCTGCAAGCCACGCAATTTTCCGCTGATGCTTTTGTCTGGAGTAGGGGTCGTCGCCGTGTGGTGGATGGTGATCACCGAGGGAGTGTGCGGCTTCATGGCCGATACAGGCGGCTTCGCTTTCCATTCTTCACGCGAGACAATCTCGAAATCCGGCTTGATGTTTTCGTCGATCACGGTTTCGACTTTTGCCTCTTCGACTTTTGCGACTACTGGTGTCGGCGGAGGTGCTACTGGTTGCACGACTGGTTCAACATGGACCACGGCTGCGGGAGGAGTCTTGACGTTTGCCTTTTGCTTTTTATCCATGATGAGAAACGCCACAAGACTGCCCCCTATGGATCCAAGCAGGGCGAGCACGAAAAACAGGATCAACCATTTCTTCGAGTCGAACATGGGGAGACTTTACCAAAAGCTTTCGGTCAAAGGCTAGTTTTCTTGCTGAAAACTCCCGCGCGTCACAGTAAGTTCCGTTTCAATGAAGGCACAGTTTGACTCCATTGAGTCCGTAATCCGCGATATCCGCACTGGCAAGATGGTGATTGTCGTTGACGACGCCGACCGTGAAAACGAGGGCGACTTGATTATGGCCGCCGAATGCGTTTCTCCCGAGGCGATTAATTTCATGGCCAAATTCGGACGCGGATTGATCTGTGTTCCCACCACCGGCGAACGCCTGAAACAACTCGGCATCGAGCAAATGGTGCTGCAAAACCGCGAGAGTCATAAAACCGATTTCCAGGTCAGCGTCGATGCCGCCAAAGGTATTAGTAGCGGCATCAGCGCTGGCGACCGCGCTCGTACGATTGAAATCATGGCGGATGCGACGGCGGTACCGGACGATCTCGTCCAACCGGGACATGTCTTCCCGCTGCGGGCCAAAGCGGGTGGAGTGCTGCAGCGCGCTGGTCATACCGAAGCGGCCGTTGATCTTGTGAAACTCGCGGGCGGGCGGCCAATCGGCGTGATTTGTGAAATCATGAGCGATGACGGTTCGATGGCGCGCCTGCCTGAACTGCTCAAGTTCGCCAAAAAGCACAAACTGAAAATCTGCACGATCGAAGATTTAATTCATTACCGACGCACACGGGAAAAACTCGTCGAGCATATCGAGACGGTTCAGATGCCGACGGACTACGGTGATTTTCAATTACACCTTTACCGTTCCAAACTCGATGGGCAGAACCATATCGCTCTCGTCAAAGGCGATGTGTCAGGAAAACAAAATATTCTCGTGCGGGTGCACAGCGAGTGTTTAACCGGCGATGTCTTTGGCTCACGCCGTTGCGATTGCGGACCCCAATTGCATCAAGCCATGAAGCAAATCGCGGCGGCCGGTCGCGGGGTGATTATTTATATGCGCCAGGAAGGGCGGGGCATTGGGCTCGGCCCGAAAATCCAGGCCTACAAACTTCAGGAAAACGGGCTCGATACCGTGGAAGCGAATCTGAAGCTTGGCTACGGAATGGATCTGCGCGAATACGGCCTCGGTGCGCAAATTCTCGCCGATCTTGGTCTCAAAACGATTCATCTCCTCACGAACAATCCAAAGAAAGTGGTTGGGTTGGAAGGTTACGGCCTGGAGATCGTCAAGCAGTTGCCAATCAAGGTGAAAGCCAATCCGCATAATGCCAAGTATCTCAAAACCAAACGCGAGAAACTCGGCCATTTGATTTGAGTCTATGCTAAAAAAGAATTCAGCCAGAAAAGCCAAAGCCTCGGGTGGACGTTTCGCCATCGTCGCCTCGACCTATAATGCGCGTTACGTCGACGCCATGTTGAACGCGGCCAAAGGCGAATTGAAACGCGCGAAAGCCGATGAGATTAAAATCATCCGTGTCCCAGGTGCATTCGAAATACCAGTAGTTACCGCAAAGCTCGCGCAATCAACACCGGCGTTTTCCGCCATCATTTGTTTGGGCGTGATCCTTCGCGGCGCTACAACTCACGCGCAGCACATTGGCGAATCGGTGAGCCAAAGTCTGGCTGATATCCAGATCCAGCACGTGGTCCCCGTGATTCACGAAGTCTTACTTTTGGAAAGCGAACAGCAGGCGCGTGAACGTTGTCTCGATAAAGATCACAATCGCGGCGTCGAAGCTGCCCAGACTGCCTTGAAAATGGCGCGGGTGATGAAAAATTTGTAATCGATCTTTACGGAGTGACGGATCTAAACAACTTGAAAGCCATCTCAGCTTGCTCCAGATCCTGCAGTTTATTCTGCCGATAAGTTTGCAGCTGTGCAGGAGTCAGAACAGGTTTGAGCGCTTGCAGTCGTAGTTCCAATTGCTCCTTCGCGTTAGTATCGGCCGCATTTCCAGGGCCTCCGCGTCCTGGTGGCAGGCCGGATAGAATCCGCGTCGTTGCTTTCACTTGTTCAGGGGAAAGATGCAACTCCCGCTTCATCGCGGAAGTCTCGTTTTTTGCAAACGAGCTGCTGCTCTTCTTTTTTTCGTCTGTTTTGAGCTTCGCATACAATCCTTGTTGCTCTGGCGTGAGCAGCGCTGCAACCCCCGCTTCCGTCGCGGCGCGAAGGGTTGCCCAGCTGTTTTTTCTCTCATCTGCGGACAACGTTCCGGTGATCTCTGCCGTGTCGAGGTCGCTTTCAGGTTCAATGTTGCTGAAAAGAATGTCTCGAATCCTTTTTTCCTGGTCTGGCGTCAGGTGAAGTTTCGCCTTCAATTCCTCAACCCTCGCGAACGCCGAGTTCGTGGCTTGTCGCTTGTTTTGATCCGCGGAAAAAGCTAAAAGATTTTTGATCGGGACTTCATTACTTTCTTTGGAGGCCGTTTTGAGTTGCGCCAATTCCTTAGACTTCCCGGTCACCTCGCCGCGCAACCTGGGCAGGTCCGCAACGTTACCCGCCAATCTTTGATTCTCTAAACGCAGTGCCGCCAATTCGCCGGTCGCGGCATCGCGTTGCGAACTAATTTGTCGGAGCTGTTCCGTCAACGGCGCTTGCTGTTGCTGCAGCATTCGAACTTGTTGTCGTACCTGGGCCGTTTCCCTGACCTGACAAATTCCTGTGCCGACGGCAACGACGAGAGTCGTGATGATCAAGTTTTTTGAAGTGTGGTCATAACAATAGTTTTGGTTGCGGTGACAGCAATAGTGTTTCCGGCAAAGGTAGTGGCACTCGTGATCGCTGCGCCTAATCCCAGTGGAGCCGCTTGAACGGTGTTCGCGGAGAGAATTACGACGAAACTACTGGTCCCGATCGCAACGCCGCGCTTCGCCAAAAATTCGCGCAGTCGTTCGACGGCGCGACTCACCCGCTTTTGCGCCGCGTCATCGGACGTGCCCAGTGCTCGTCCCACTTCGCGGAAGCTTTTGTTTTCGAAGTAACGCAAGAGAAGGCTGCTGCGATCTTGTTCCTCCAGGCTTTCCATCGCTTCGTCCAGCAACGGTTGGATGTCGTTCCACTGCGGATTAGGCGATGTCATATCGGCAAGTTCCACGGCAATCTGTTCACGAACCTGACGGCGGGATTCGCTGCGCACCACGTCGATTGCGGTCCGACCCGCCACACTGTACAGCCACGCCGAGAGAATTGTATCCGGCTTCAATTTGTCGGCGTTGCGCGAGAGATCGAGAAACACCGATTGCGCGACATCCTCTGCCAATTGTGAAGAACCGACTTGTCGCAACGCGGCCGTATAAATCAGATCGACGTGGCGATTGACCAAAGTCCCAAACGCTTCGTCCGATTGGTCACGGACGAATTTCTGCAGCAGTTGGGAATCAGTCATTGCCATATTCAGGAATATATCGGCGCACCCTAAAGGAATCCGACAGATTCTTTTTCAGCCTGTTTCGGATAGGGGCGTCGTCCTCGGCAACGAATCAACGGCCGGCGTTGAAGGATGTCGAGACCAACCCCGGCAAACCGTAGACCATTGCCGATTGAGGAGAAACACCTGCCTCCTCCTTTAACCCAAAGTTTACAGTGATTGTCACCGACGCAACTGGGCCGCCGAAAGTGGTTCTTTGCACGAGTCGATCTTTGGTCAACCACTCGAAGCGCGTCAGTGGAGCAGTCGCCAGTTGTCGATGCAACGGCGCCCAAAATTTCACATGGCGCACGATGCGTTCTTTTCGCGCGGGCCAGGTCGAGCGATTCAGGTGATACATCGGCGGCACCATGTAGAGAATTTCCATTAACTCACGCGTGACGGCGACATCGCTGAATTTCAACGAATCAAAGCTCCAATGATGCGTCGCAATCAACTCATCACCCAGAGCTGCCTGGTAAAGCGGGATGCGAATCTGAGGATCGAAGTAAGGCGTTAAAAGCGCGGGCGGCACCGGCACCGCCTTGAACGAAACCTGCGGACTATCCGGCGGCCAATGTTTTCCGAGAAAATGGACGCTCTGCGGATCGCGAAAAGCTTTGTCCAGGTGCCCGATATAAGGCGTCTGCACACCGTGACCAATGTGAATCACATCCGCGAACAGGATCGATCCACCTTCGCTTGCGACCACGAGTTTTTGTTCGTTGCCAAGCCAGCGTAGCCGTTGCCGCCGCGCGTTAATGTCATCGACACGACTGCCGCTGTGTAGGGGACTGTAATCGTCGAAACATTCCGCTGTAGCATCGCAATCCATAAACCAGGTGGAGTATGGGACTTGCGCCAGTAACCCGCCGACACGTTTCTGCACGTAAGGCCACGCTGCAGTCGGAGAAAAGTGGTAGCCATTTCCCTTGAACCCATGATGTCCAGTTCCGTCGGCATTTAATATCCGCCCTTGCTCGTAGGAAGCGGTGTCGAATTGGGCAGTCTCCCAGGTTTTATCGAGAGACGTCTTGGGATCGTGAACGGAATGATAGGAATCATAAGGACCGAATACATAACCAAGCTCAGTCGCCCGCACCGCGACATCAGGACGCAGCGAAGTGCCGTAAAGGTCGCTCAGGAAAACTGCCGCTCGTTCGATGCCGGCGTCATGCAGAGCGTTGAGCATGGGAATCGACGGCCCATCTCCCCACGTGTTCGGGGGATTAACAAATTCTTTTAACGCGTCCGCTATCTTTTCGCGGTTCCGACGCAACACGTCCACTGTTACTAAATTGGTGGATTGGCCAAACAACAGCGGATCGCGCAACGCTTCTTCGAGGCCACTGGCGATTTCGTTGGTGAGGTAGTCCATCGGAAACTCAGCCACAGCTAGTTGTTTCAACGCCTCACGCTGACTCTTGGAGAAGTGCTGAACCACCTTTCCAGCCGGCGAGGTTGCGTCGGCGTGCATCATGAATTTCGCGAACGGCAGCCATTTGTTTTTCTTCACGTCGTGTTGACTGAATAATGCTGCTCCCCACAGATAAATATGCGGCGCACCAAACAAAGCCGTCACGCGCGGCAGAGCCTCTGCTTTTTGTTTCAGGGATATTCGCCGCGGGATTTCGCCAATGTCTTTCGCCTTGTCGCGCCAATCGCGAAAGGCACGAGCCACCTCGAGTGGTTCTTTGCCGGTCCATAGCACCACGACGTCCGAAGGTGTGGCGTTCGTTCGCTTTGGCGGAAAGGAATATTTTATTCCAACTCGATCGCCAATCATGAGTTCAGCGTAGAGCGGCCAGGGAACAACGACGGTAAGAATGCGGTCTCCGTAACGCGCCCCGACGACGGGAAGTTCCGTCAGCGACCACGGCGAACCTTCCCACAGCCAGGGCATCTCCTTCACTTTCGTCGCCTCAACGACAATGCCAGCCGAAATCGGGAAGACGAACTCATCCGCACCCGACGGCAACCACCATGTGAAGCCTTCCTCACTGTTTGTAGCGTGCAATTGTATCGGCGCGTTGCCGACATCCGTAATTTTAATTTCCCGTTCGTTTTCTGCCGTGGCGCAGAACGTGATGAGCATCCACGCCAGAGTCACGACGGCGCGTGCGTTTCGAAAAAAGCGGATTCGGAAAAGTGTGAGCATCATCAGTCCAAAACGTTATCTAAATGTTGCGCCCCTTCACAAGTTCGCAACCGAATCACTTCGCCTTTCTTTGCACGTAAACATAATACGCCCCGCAGAGTTCTTTCCCGTCCGCATTGTAAAACCATGTTTGAAGATCCATTCGTCCCGCTTTCAGTGAAGCATTGAAGGAGATGGCCTTCTCGTTTGCGGCCACAGCCTTTCTCTCGTCGATCTTGCCGCATTGAATTCGGGCTTCGGTTACGGGGAACGCTTCGCCGCGACGATACACACCATCCACCCCTTTGAACTCAGGCGCGGCGGCAGTAATGGCAAGGTCCGCTTCGATCGGCCATCGACGCAGTTCCAATTCATAGTCTCCCGCGCGCTCGACGAATAATGTCCAGACGCCGTTTTTCTGATCGCGTCGAACCTGAGCCTGTTGATCGAGGAAAACATCGCGCCAATCGCATGGGGTCAGCATCGTTGGATTTTCGTGGTCGGAGCCGATATGAATCGCCTCAAACTCGTTCACTCGGGGCGCGACGCCCGCCCACCAGCCCTTGTAATGTTTACGCATCTTTTCGGCGATGCCCGGAAAGTCCTTGATCACGTTGTGATCTTGGCCGGGATCCTTGGAGATGTCGTAAAGCTCCGTGCCGGTAACGAGGCGCCATTTATTCCAGAGCACGACACCATCTCCATCGCTGGGAACCGGCCGATCCATCCGACTGAATTGAGAGACCAGCATCCGGTCTGGAATGGATTCCTTCTTCCCGCGCAACAATTTCGCCAGGCTGACACCGTCGAACGTCGCACGTTTTGTTCTCTTCAATCCGCATAAATCCATCAGTGTTGGCAAAACGTCCTGGCATTCCGTCAACGCATCAATGTTGTCCGGATTGCGCAACTGGCCCTGCGGCCAACGAATAAAGAACGGCACGCGGTGTCCGCCCTCGTAGAGCGAGATTTTTTTTCCGCGCATCCCGGCGTTGTAAACCGGGTCGCCGGTCGCGGTCCCGTTGTCGGTCATGAAAATGAGTATCGTGTTGTCCCACAATCCGGCGTCCCGCAGAAACAGGTCGAGCTTGCCCATGTTCTCATCGATATTCGCGATCATGCCGAAGAAGCTGGCGATCGCAGGTTTCTGATCGCGGTAAAGCGCACGATATTGATCCGGCACAAAGAGCGGACCATGCGCGGCGTTCAGCGGCAGGTAACAAAAGAACTGTTCCTTGCGGTCGACGCTTTCACGCATCCAATGACGCGCTTCCTCGAAAAAAACGTCCGTGCAATAACCCTTAAACTGTTGCCGCATGCCGTTATGGGAATAGGTGTCGTCAAAGTAATCGTCGTTCCAATAACCCGCCGCGGACGGAATGTGCGATGATGGAAACCAGATGGATTCTTCGAACCCACGGTCCTGGGGTCGATACGGATAATTATCGCCCAGATGCCATTTTCCGAAAATGGCGGTGCGATAACCGTTGCTCGAAAAAATCTCTGCCATCGTTGGAAACTCACGACGTAAAAGCGTGCGGCCACTGCTCACATTCATCGCTCCGTTACGCAAGGCATCGACGCCCGTCAACAGCTGACCGCGCGTCGGCGTGCACATCGGCGCGACGTGGAAATCTGTGAGCCGAATACTTTCGTTATGGAATTTGTCGAGGTGAGGAGTCTTGAGAACAGGATTCCCGTGACAGGAGAGATCGCCGTAACCTTGATCATCGACGACTACGAGAATAACGTTCGGTTTAACCACGTCCGCTCCATCCACCAGCATTGCAAAACAGAGCAGCGTCATGATGGAAATGCGCAGCGGGCAGAACGAGTGCATG
>JAQGOU010000585.1 GCA_028293445.1 Verrucomicrobiales bacterium
ACCAGGATATCCGCATCCGCAGACCCGATCGTCCCGCTGTCATTGTAACTGAGGTTGATACCCGAAACGGGCAATCCGATGTTATCGAGCACCCCCTGAAAGTCTTTGGCTGGAATCTCACGCCGGATCGCTGTTTCAACCTGATCGATGAGCGCGGCGGTCTGTTCAATGCGCGTTCCTGTGGGGGCTCGCACGTGCAGGCGAAACATTCCGGCATCGACAGTCGGGAAGAAATCTTGTCCCAGCAGCGGAACCAGCGCCCACGAGCCGAGGCAAAAAACCAGAAATACTACCGCAAAGACAACACGGTGTGCCAACGCTGCTTGGAGCAAGTTTCTATACCCTTGGCGGAAACGCCCGAAACCATGTTCGAAATGGTGCTGCAAGGCGATGAGTGGGCGCAAACATCGATAGAGGATTGAGGAGCGAGTGGGAGCCTTGGGCTGGTCCTTCGCACTCCCACGTTTTACGTTGCGCTCAAAATACATCACCAAAGTCGGGACCAGAGTGCGAGATAACGCGTAGGAAGCCAGCACCGCAAATACCACTGCCTCAGCCAATGGTACAAAGAGATAACGCGCGACGCCACCGAGCAGGAACATCGGCACAAAGACAATGCAGATGCACAAGGTGGACACCAATGCAGGCAGGGCGATTTCGCCAGCGCCCTTGAGGATGCCGTCTTCCAGCGTTCCTCCCGCCTGCAGATGGCGTTCGATGTTCTCGATGGTTACCGTCGCATCATCGACCAGGATACCAACCGCCAAGGCCAGTCCACCGAGGGTCATCAGGTTGATTGTTTCCCCCAACACGCCCAGAATGATCAGCGAGGCGAGAATCGAAAGGGGAATCGAGATAGCAATAATGAGCGTGCTCCGCCACGAGCCGAGGAACAACAGGATCATCGTGGCCGTCAAAGCCGCTGCGATCACGCCCTCTCGCACGACCCCGGAAATAGCGGCGCGAACAAACAACGACTGATCGGCGAATTGCTTTATATTGAGAGCGCTGGTGACCGTCTTCTGAACGCCGGGCATGGCCGCCTTGATTCCGCCTGCGACCTGAATCGTTGATGCCGTACCCGACTTAAATACAGTCAACAATGTGCTGCGCACTCCATTCAGCCGGACAACGTTCTGCTGAGGTAAATAACCATCACGGACCTGCGCTACATCGCGGATACGAATCACCGCCCCGTCGACTGACTTGATCGGCAGATCATTCAGCCGACCCAGCAACACGGGGCTGGTATTCAAGTCGATGCTGTATTCCGCCGTGCCGATTTTCGCGGTGCCGCTGGGAAAGACCAGATTCTGGGCATTGAGTGCAGTGACGACATCCGAAGGCGCAAGGTTGTTCGCTTCCAGGCTTTTTAGGTCAAGGTCGACCGATACGACCCGCACCTTGCCCCCATAGGGAAGCGGGATGCTGGCTCCCGGAACGCTGATCAGCCCGACTCGTACTTGGTTGAGCGAAAGGTCATAAATTTCCTGCTCGGACAGAGACGCGCTGCCAATGCCATACTGCAGAATCGGAACGGTGGAAGCGCTATACTGAATAATCAGGGGCGGAGTTGTTCCCGGCGGAAGTTGTTTCAGGATGGTTTGTGATATGGCCGTGATCTGCGCCACACCTTGCACCGGGGAAGTGCCCTGATGGAAAAAAACCTTAATGACTCCCACGCCATCATAGGAGGTGGACTCAATATGCTCGATGTTGTCGACCGTCGTGGTCAGTGCGCGCTCCTGGGGAAAAACCATACGCTGCTCAATCTGATCCGCGCTCAAACCAGTGTATTGCCAGATGATGCTCACCACCGGGATGTTGATCACTGGAAAGATATCCGTCGGGGTGCGCAGTAACATGAATGGGCTCAACAAAATTAACAGCAACGCGAACACGATAAACGTGTACGGGCGGCTTAGGGCTAGGCGGACAATCCACATAATTCACGGGCCGGGTGGTGGTGGCTGATTCGTCTTGGCGGCAGCACGTGTCGGTTTAGGAGCCGCGCTGCGCTGTTTGAATGAGACTGCGTAGGAGCCATCGCGGGCCGGAATGAGCGGATCATCCGAGAGTTCAATTCCTTCGGTTAAGCGGCCGGGAGTAAACAACAGCTTCTTCTGCAATGCATCGCTGTCAGCGACCGTTTTGCTGATTGTCACCGTGCCGAGATCGACCACTTTGCGATCGTTCGGCCATGGCTGGGTCGCGTCTTTGGTTTGGTCGCCGGGTGCGGCAAGTTGCGCCTTGATATGAAAAATCACAGGGCCGTTGGCCAAGCGTTGCGGCAGCTCCTCCATCAAATAGTCCGCCGATTGTTTCGACGCGTCCGCCTTGCTCAAATGCACGATCTTCTCTGGCGCGATGATGTACCGAAACGCCTGCTTCTGGCCCGCCTTGTTGATAAACACGAATGCGTCGAGCCCGTTATATTGTTCGTCGGCAAAACTGGCGGGCGTGCCGAGTGTGGCATTCGCTTTCTCGACGCTCGGATGGCTTTTGAGAAACGCTTCGAATTGCGGTGACCTGGGCTCACCCGGCGGGCTTGTCGCTGCGGCCAACTGCAGGTCGCGGAAATCCTCGGGCGTTGCCACGGTGAAGAACTTGAGTGAATTCAAGACGATATCGCTGTCGACGCCGTTGGGGAGATGGAACTTGATCGACATGCCATAGGGCTTGGCCAACGCTGCGGCGTCAGGCACGTGGGGCAAACCGCCCGCATCCGAAAAGCGTACGGTGACCGGCAGTTTTGCACCGGTGAACAGCGGCGATTTGCTTAACGCTGCGGCTTCCGGCGTTGCCGTAAAGCTACCTTCGACAACGATGCCCTTGGCATGATTTGAGCGAAAGCCCGGATGCACGCCATAGCGTTTGTTCAGCGCATCGACGATCTCCTTGTCGATCTTTGGATTGTCGTTGGGATCAATGACCGGCGTGGAAGGCTGCTGTTCCTGGGCTTCGCATAGGCTTGTGCCAAAAGCGCTGAACGCGATGGTGCTTAGAATACAGACCGGCTTCAGAATGGTTCGCTTAAAATTTCCTATTTCGTTTTTCATATGACCATGAATGTGTGACTAAGGGCTGGGCGTACAATCCACATAATTCACGGGCCGGGTGGTGGTGGCTGGCGTGGTTTCGGGCCAAAGGCCCTTTTAGTATCGCGCTGCGGTCGATTCGTTTTTGCGACAGTCCGTTGTCTGGTCAATTCCCTGGCCGCCGGCTCCTTGTAGTCGTCGCTGGTCAGCGAGGCGAGGAAGGCGACCAGATCGTTGATATCACTCTCGGTCAGGGCGAGGGGTTGTATGTCCTCGTCGAGGAACGGATTTTGCACACCATCGCCCTTGTTATAGTGATCCATGGTGTCCCAAAGCGTTTCCTGGGACCCGTCGTGAAAGTAAGGCGCAGTCATCAGCAAATTACGCAGGTCCGGCGTCTTGAACGAAGCAATGTCCGGCTGCTTATTTGTCACGAGAAATCGGCCGAGCACACTCATCTCAGTTTGAATGGCGGCGCGATCGATGGCAGCCGAATTTCCTGAATTGACCAACTGCTCGGCCTGGCGCGCGAGCGGGACGACGTGGTGCCTGATGATGCCGACGCCGATGTTGTGAAAGTCGTTATCCGTGAAGCTGGTCAGGTTCGGTTGGTTGGTACTGAGCGCATGGCATTTGTTGCACGCCGCCTGACCGTTGAAAAGCTTCCACCCGCGTTTCGCCGAATCGTCGATGGCATTCCCGTCACCCGCAATGAACCGATCAAACGGCGAATTGAACGACAGCAACGTTCGTTCATAAGAGGCAATGGCGCGCCGAAGATCGGCGACATTGGGTGGACGTCCAAACACGCTGTGAAACGCATCCTGATATTCCCTGATCGTCTGGATCTGCGCGACGGCCGCATCGATGTTGGTCTGCCCCATTTCGATTGGATTGATAATCGGCAATTCCGCCTGTTCCTCCAGCGTCGTCACCCGCCCGTCCCAGAATTGCGTCTTGTTGTAGAGCGCATTCAGAACTGTCGGGGAGTTGCGTTGGCCAGCCTGGCTGTGAATACCTATCGATACGGGTTTGCCGTCCGTAAAAGCACGCGCGGGATCATGACAAGTGGCGCAAGCCACCGTTCCATCCGCCGACAACCGCCCATCGAAGAACAGCTTTTTCCCGAGAGCAACCTTCTCTGGGGTCTGTGGATTGTCCGGCGGAATGGCCGCACGCGTCTGATCGACCGGCAGACCGACCTGTTGCAGAGACCTGGGTTCGGCTAACGGGCCAGGTTTGGGAATGGGTGGCAGATTGGTGCCTTGTGAAGAGAGATTGACTGTGGACGAAGCTATAAACAACCCCACAAAGGCAGCCTTAATCCACCACGCCAACGTTTTCGTTCGATTCTGCATAATCCCTCGCCACCCTCACGCCCTCCGTTGCTCGTCACAACTAACCACCTGACACTTCTTCCTCAATAGGAGCTTGTTCGTAAAACGGCCTCCACCAACACCCGCGTTTGGTTCTTCCATAGGCTTTTCACGGCATCGCGGAGGACACGACAATTTGTTTGAACATTGCCGTAGCGGCGTCGGTCTCAGTCCTCGTCCTGTGGAAGCAAACGACAACGTTCGGGCGGGGGCACTTTTGCGATGGTTGGCAAAGGCAGGGACAGATTCGTTCCTTCACCGTTCTTCACGATCTCGGACCAGTGTCTGCGTGTTTCCACTCTGGCAACGACATGCCACTGCCATCGCTTCATCGTTCCCACTCGCGCAACGGCGGAACACTGCGGTGTCCTCACGTTTCCACGCCCACAACGTCACGACATTGCCGTCGGCTGATCGTTTCCGCTCTCGCAATAATGCGCCACCGCCGTGGGCGCTCGTTCCCTGTTTCGCAACGACGCCACACTGTCGTGTCCCGACGTTTCCGCTCCCGAAACGACGCGCCACTGCCGGTTTTGGTCGTTTTTGCCTCTTTCCCCCCATTTTCGGTGCCCAATGGCTCAATTTCGCCCTGGTCGCCACTCACTTTGCGCCGAAACACAATTGTTTTGTCGCAACTCAGAAAACAACAGGAACAAAAGGAAAATAACTATGGCAAGTAATCGACAACCCGACGGGGAACAACCGTTTTTTGATTGGGTCATCAAACTGGACGCGGGCGCTTTGGCCAAAGGGGCCATCGTCGGCCTGGCGCATCACACCCACGGCACACTCAACCCGAAATATCTGGCTGCCGTCGCCGCCGCTGCTCAATTCAAGACGGCGGACGCCGCACTCTCCGCCGCTTATCTTACCCTCGAACCCGCGAGCGAAGCCGTAGCCGAGTGGCTCGGCACCACCCGCGATTGCTTCAAAAAATTCTACGGCAAAAAATGGAGTCCCGCGTGGATCGTCACCGGCTTCGATGACGACAGCACCGCTGTGCCGCGTCGAGCCGAAGAGCGCCGTGATCGTGCCGAAAAAGTCTGCGCCTTCCTCACCGCCACACCCGCGCGAGAAAATGCCGCGCTCGACGTCACCGCCGCCATCGGCAACGGATTACTCACCACCTTGAAAGCCGCGATCCTCGCCATTCCCGACAAGGAATCGATTCTCGGCGCCAAGAAAATCGCGAAAGACAACGCCATCGTCGCCCTCCGCAAAGAGGCGAGCCTGCTCGTGGCCGAACTCGGCGGTTTGATCGGCGACAACGACCCGCTCTGGGACGCCTTTGGCCTGAACCGTCCCGACGACTCTTCCCCCGCCGCGCTGGTGGAAGATCTGGTATTGACGTTGATCCCCGGCGGCTTCTCCGCGAGTTGGGGTGCCGCCGCCAACGGGCATCTCTACCACGTCCTGATCCGCATCGTCGGAGTCGACGCCGACTACCGCAACGTGAAAACGACCGCCGACCTGGACGCGACCATCACCGGCCTGACGACCGGCAACGTGGTCGACGTCCAACTGGTCGCCTTGAACGACGCCGGCAGCGAAGGCCCTCGCACCGAAGCGCAGCACATCACGATCGCGTAAGAGGAAATGAACGAGGCAGGGCGTGCGCGCGCAGGCGCGCCCTGCTGTTGTACAGCACGCTCCCAAAAGGTTCATGAATGCCGTACTCGACAAGAAGAGAGCCACCGATTTATCGTCGGTAACATGCATCATCCTAAACAACTATGAGCGAAACACGGACGTTCACCTGTGCCTTTGCGGGCGGAGTTTCCGTCACTATGGCGTTCAATGTGGCAGACTACCTTAAAGCAGGGGGAGACTATGCTGGTAATAGACTGAAGTGGACTGGTAGGCCTACTCAGCAAATGCGGCAACAGTTTGTTGCTTGGATTCATACCGTCAACGGACAGATTGCGGATCTTATAAATGACAAATATTTTTACGCTCTGCAGTTCGGAACGCCGGAGCCGGAGTTTTGGATTTATCACCCCGGCGGCAAACGCGAGCAAGTTTATGATTAGGAGCCTCTGCCCACCGAGACCATGAGCACATTTCGTAAAGTCCTATGGTGGATCTATAGTCTTCAACTGTTCCTTGTCCTGCCTTGGTTCCTTGGTGCGATTTATCGACACGAGCAGTCGATGTGGGCGTGGCGGGAATTTTCAGTATCACTACATCGGCATGGACTTGGCGATGCGCTCCTCTTGGTTTATCTTTACGTGCTCTTTTACTCAGCCTTCTTCGTTATACCATTCTGTATTTTATCAGCTTCGTTCAGACCGGAGCTCCATCATAATCCGGAGATTGCACGGATAGACTGTCTGTTTCTCTCGGGTTGGTTCGCCGCCACCGCTTTTCTTTTTGCTGACTCGTTCATGGAATTCATTCGTCATATACCGATTGAGGACTGGCGTTGTTTCCTAATTATAGTGTGGGCCATTTGTAGCGTCGTCGCTTTCCAATCGCTGAGGAAATTAAAGAGCCATTCAGGTATTGCACGAGCAGAACACAAATAGCGTTGCGGCCTGATTGCCTCATCGCGAGTATCCTTCCCTGAAGGACTCACTGCGCTCGGGCGTGACGGCAGAGTGAAGGGTTATTTGAGGAGCGCGTCCCCAGCTGTTCTGCTCCCGCCGTGTCTTCGGCAGTCCGAAATCCATTTCCCTACGACGTGCTCGCACCTCAATCCCAACGGGATTACGCCCCAAAGCCCAGCGGTTGCGAGGCAGCCGAGCTACCCTGGGTCAGCCGCAGCAAGGTACCATCAACCCCAACGGGGTTGCGCCCGTTTTAGAACAAACGCGGACGCAACCCCGTTGGGGTTGACTGATTCTTCCACGCTTTACCCAGGGTAGTCCCGCCGACGGGACAACCCTGGGCTTCGGGACGGAATCCCGTTGGGATTCATTCGCTGCGCTGGACAGTGACAAAGCAGAGGTTTACCGTCACCGCCTTGAACCGTTCTCTATCTAAATTCTTGGGTACACTCCTCTGTTAGCCGTCATCGCGACCGTCCATGAA
>JAQGOU010000014.1 GCA_028293445.1 Verrucomicrobiales bacterium
AAGGCAACGGACCGGCGCTGAAGTTGTCGAAATACGCGCCGCGTCCCGCCGGGTTGGTGGAGAAATGCTGGCTGTAGCCGATACCACAGAGCCCGGAGTGGAACGTCGTGTCCGTTGCGGTCTGCAACAACACGCCATCCAGGAAGTATTTGATCTGACTGCCCTGCGCTTCCATACGGAGTATATGCCAGCCACTAGCAGCAACCGTTTTCGTGCTGGGCAACAGGTCGGTCAAACTTCCATCGACGAATTTGCCGCCATAGAGGCGACCGCTGTAGGCGTCATAAAACATCGTGTAGCTATTGCCCGAGCCTTCAAACGTGGTGTCGAGTCCGGCCCAACCGTCGTCGCGCAAAATCAAGCCGTAAGATTCGGTCTCCTTTTTGCCAGTAACGTAGGCCGGGCGATAATTAAAGTAGACGGCGCATTGCACGAAATAATTGGTGTGCGTCTGCATGCCGACACTGATCGAATCAGACGTGCCCTGGCCAAAGTTCGTTTTGTCGGTGATGAACAATGCCTTGCCATCGCCACCCGGGGCCGACGGACTGAACGCTTTTACGACAGCATGATTGAACTTCGGCCGGCCAAATGAGTTTGTGCCGATGGTGGTGAAGTTTTCAGTAACCGGCAGGCTGTGATCCGGCAGCGGAACGATAGGATTATACAGCTGCGGATAAACGATCATGCGATTCGTCGCCTTGACCCAACCCCAGGTCGCCGTCGCGCCGGGGAAAGGAATGCGATAAAACCCGTTGGTGATTTGATCCGCCACAAAACGTCCACCGCCATAAACAATCTGGCCGATTTGCGTGCCGGTGTCGCTCGGAGTAGCGCGGATGGAAAACTTGTTCGTCAACTGACCCGTATGATTATAGATCCCAGGGTCGGGCAGAGCCTGGATGACGGTGCCGGTGAAGACTTCTTCCAAGGCCGTCGAACGAATCCAGGCGGAGCGCCAGGTGGTATTGGCCGGGATGAAGACCTGATAGTAGCCGCGCTTTGGGAAGCTGCAGAAGAAGAGCTGGTTTGAATACGCGGTGGAGATTTGTGAACTGGAATCAAGACCACCGCTGCGGATGGGTGTGCTGGGCGCTGTCACGCGAACGACTCGGCCCACTTGCAACGTGCCACTTTGATTGAACAGGATCGGGTATTTGTAATGGCCCCAATAAAACGGACAAAGCACGTTTGCATTGCTACGAAGCTCGCTCTGGAAATGGACGTGCTCGGTGGTCGAATTTCCGGTGTTGTCGGAAAGCCCGAGGTAATCGCCGGGATTGACTCGCTGACCGACGGTCGCTGTCACCTGCAGCATATGCGCGTAACGAACATCAATCGCTTCGCCGTTCGGCGCTGGCGCATCGACGGCGATACGGACAAAGTTTCCGTAGTACGTGGAGTGATCATTAATCGGGAAAGTCCCAACGGCTTCCATCACCGTGCCAGTGCACGTTGCATAGACTGGCGTTCCAGTCTGGACCGAGAAATCGCTTCCAATATGATTATTGTAAGCGTCGGGAGAAACCCAGGTAGAACCTGTGAATCCTGTCCAGTCAGCAATCGCAGTGGTGTTGGTGTATAAATCGAAAAACGCTTCGATGATAAATCCATCCTGGAACGGGAGGATTTCATGCGGTCCTGGCGCAATTTGCGCAGAGACCGGAGTTGCAAACGGAATGGCGGCAGCGGTAAGCAATGCCGAAACGTATCGGACGAGTTTTTTCTTCATAAGGATTTTTGCGTTGCCGGGGAAGGGAGAGACCGCGGAGACCTTAGGCGACTGAGAGCCGCTGTCAATAAAATGAAATAATGTTTTGTTGAATGGTTGCCATCTTGATATTCGCAGCTAGCAGTCTGTTGAAAAAGTAGGAGACGAGGTATCGAGTCTCTTACTTCTCTGCTGAAAACCGAGGAAATTTGAGACTCGTCACCTCGTCTCCTACGAGACAAGAGGGTTCTTCAACAGCCTGCTAGGTGAAGACATAATTGTTTCGTCAGCCATTTCCGACCTGAGTTTTGGCAGGGTGCTTGAATTCCCCCCGTCAGGATCTCGCCATTTTCAAATAACCCGGGCACCGAGGTGCCCGGGTTTGTGAACGATCTGAATTACTGCCACTTCACTGCATCTGCCACCACCACCGCACCGGTGGCTGTCCAGCAGGACACTTTGATGGTGTTATTGCCGGCGTTCATGCTGTAGGTCCCCTGGTTGACCCATTGACCGCCCGTGATCTGTTGGTTGACGACTGCCGTCGATGACCCGCCGGAAGTCGAGATGATGTATGGCGTCGTCGTGCTACGGTTGGACCCGACCGGATACCAAACGGAAACGATGTGCGAACCGCCGCTGACACTGGCGGTGAAAGTTGCCGAGTCGCTGACGGGAGCCGTGGAGCGGAAACGATAGTCGCCGCCATACTTGTCCGCCGAAGAGGAACCGGTCGACCAGTTGGCCGAAGCACCGAATCCTGCGTTGCTGTTGTCCACGATGATCAGGCCAGTGTTGTTGATTCCATTCATCAGCCGTGTCCAATCCCAATAAGGACCCGGATCAGTGTGAGTATTACAGGTAGAATTGATCGATGGAAAATTTGCCGACATCCAACTGGTCCAGCCCGGCACAGATTTTTGTCCGTGCGCAATGATGTGATTACGATCTTTGGGGAAGGTGGCGTCGGTCTCCGCGAGATGGCGTTGCAGAGGAATCGTGGCGTTGTACATCGCATCGGTGTACCAGGCCGGATTGTTAGCGAACCCTTCGTGCTCCGTGCCATACATCCAGAGATTCCAACAACCTGCGTGCCAGGCGTAGTTCGCTTCGCTCACCATTTGCGTTACTTCACCAGCTGGAGCGTCCGAAGCAGCATCCTGTTTCCCATTGACGGCATAATGCACGCTCGCAGAGACGTTGCAGTTATTGAGATAAGAGATGGAGGAGAGATAATAGCCTTCCATGTCATGAATCACGGCGAACCACGTGCCATTACCGGACGTGTACCACTTGGTGCAAGCGGGCGGGTTCCAGATGGCGGGACCGTAGTTGGCGCTGGCGTGAACCGATAAGGCAGCACCCAAAGCGCCGATTGCCAGCGCCGAACGTGTGAGCTGAGTTTTGATATGACTTCGCATATGATTTTATTTTTATTGGTGTTTTTTCTACTCGGTACGAAACGGCACAAGAGCGACATCAGGTTCCGGGTAACGTGAACAGACTAGAAACTTGCGCCAAGGTCGAACATCACCATTGCGGGTGACCAGAAGCAGAAAGTTCAGCGGTTTAGCCACTCCGCTACTACATTCGGGGGAGAGGGAATACCTGAGGCAAGCAACAGACGAGGAATAACGGGTCTTGAAAAACTTTGAGAACCCCTTTACGCGACTGATCTTTCGCGGTCGCGCTTTAGAAGTCGTTACGGCGTTTCCGCGACCCATCCGGAGAGGGGACATCCTTGTCCCCTTAACACAATGGGCCACACGGACGTCCCCACTCCAGCGCAAGATCGGCCTCCGACAACCTGCCCCAAACCGCCCGCACGGTCTCCCCTGAATTCTGGCACGAAACCTGAAAGTTTCCTTGAGTCCAAAACTTCAAACTTTGAACCTCAAAGTTCAAACTTGGGCTTAAGTGATTAATAAACAACCTCCTGCAAGAACCTTGTACGAGTACAAGACGACTTTCCCGTCGTGGGAAATCCAGTTAGTACGCATTTTCCATAAAATTCCGTCGTGGCGAGCTCCCCTGTACGCGTACAGACCAACTTTCCACGATCGGAAGGAGCCCTTGTACGCGTACAACGCGTCTCCGGACGATAAAAAGTTGCCTTGTACGCGTACAACGTGACCTCGCCATCGTTGGAAACCACCTTGTACCGGTACAAGTCAACTTTTAAGCGTTGGAAACTCCCTTGTACCCGTACAACGCCATGTTCCCATCGTAAAAAGTCGCCTTGTACGCGTACAAGGCCTCTCCGGACCGTGCAAATTTGGTGTTATACGCGTACAAGGGAGTTTCCAACGATGGAAAGTTAGTGATGTACGCGTACAAGGTGGGTTCCCAAGACGGGAAATTGGTGATGTGCGGTCCTTCGGGAGTTTCCCGTCATCCGAAACTATCTTTTGCGCGCATTCCCGAATTTCCGGTGACAGAAAACTGTTACTCGGCCAACATTCGGCACTTTCACCTGACGGAAAGTTGTTACTCGATGCTCAGTTGCCTTTTCCCGTCACAGTTTTTTGTTCCTTTCCCGGTAATGCTAAGACTGCCCTCTTCATATCTTTTCCATTTGTCTTGCTTGGAGATTTCGGGCTTTCTTCTTGGACTGAACCTCGCTTTCCAATTTGGTTGCAATCGCGTATGAGCGAATTCCTCTACGTTCTCGAAAACCCTTCGATGCCGGATCTGGTCAAGATTGGTCGGACGGAACGAAGTGTATCGATCCGGGTAAGCGAACTTTCCTCTCACACCGGAGTTCCAACTGGGTTCGTCGTCGTAAAGGAATATGCCGTGGCAAACTCCGTTGAGGCGGAAAGAATAATCCATGAGCGGCTGTCTGATTACCGTCTGGCTGATAATCGCGAGTTTTTCAGAATGGAGGCCGAAGATGCCACTGATATAATCGATTCAATACTGGAAACGGTAAAACCGGAACCGCCACGCGATTTCGAGCGAGAAGATGAATTGGTTGCCAAGGCGACATCGATTGTTGCCCGAGACGGCGTTGTGCGTCCTCGTATGCTTGAAGAAATGCTCGGCATTTCCTACGAAGAAGCACTGTCGATAATTCACGCCTTGCGCGGACGTGGTGTGATTGGCGCAGGTAATGAATCCAAAAGGATTATTAGTTCGCCGCCGCCAGTTGTTGAGCCAAGCCCCAGGCGCTTTGAGGTCAGCGCCACTCCTCTGATTAGTAGTTATCGTTTGCCGCCGATGGATTTCCTTCGTCATGGCGACATAACCAGTAGGCCGACGGAAACCAAAGAGGAGTTGATGGCCAATGCACAACTTCTGAAGCAAACATTGGCGCAGTTCGATATTGATGTGTCAGTGGGAGACATCGTTAAAGGTCCGACGTTCACTCGTTACGAACTACATGCTGCGCCAGGCATTAGGTTGGAAGAGATTGCAGCCCTCTCCAAGAATCTCGCCGCTGCGCTCAAGGCGGAACAAATTAACATCCTCACTCCTATTCCCGGTAAAAGCGCCGTGGGAGTGGATGCGCCGAATGCGGTCAGGTCGAAAATCATCATGCGTGATCTCCTTGAATCCGAGGAATGGCAAAAATCGAAAGCGCGTATCCCCCTCGTGCTCGGGAAGGACGTTTACGGTAACCCTATGATCGCTGATCTCACTGAGATGCCGCACTTGATGATTGCTGGCAACATTGGCTCAGGCAAATCTGTTTGTCTTAACACGATAATTATCTCTCTTCTTTACCGCTTTTCGCCGGATCAATTGAGATTTGTGATGATCGATCCGAACGGGATCGAATTACAGCAATACAACTCGCTGCCCCACCTCGCCCTTCCTGTCGTTACGGATCTCTATAAAGGCATACTTACATTGGACTGGGTTGCGAACGAGGTGAAAAAACGCTACCAGATTTTTGCAAAACTGGGCGTGCGCAACATCAAGTCCTTTAACGAACGTTCGCAAAGCGCACCGTTAACCAAATCCAACTCAGGACAGAACCAAGACGGTTTAGCCGTTGACCTGGAGCGGGAAATTGCGGTGCCTCGCGATGAAGGTATCATCATTCCTGATAAGCTTTCCTACGTCTTGGTCCTCATTGAAAACGTGGAAGATTTGATTCAGGTTGCAAAAATAGAGGTGGAGCAGGTTCTGACGTATTTGATCCCAAATAGCCGCGCTGCAGGCATCCATTTTGTTCTAACAACGCGACAGACAGGTCGGAACACGATCTCGGAAAACATCAAGGCCGATATTCCTTCTCGTATCGCGTTTCGATGTGGGTCACGAATGGAATCACGGTCGATCATTGGTGAGGCAGGCGCTGAAAAACTGTTAGGTAACGGTGACATGCTATTTCTGCCTCGCGGCTCGGAAAAATTAATTCGCGCCCAGGGTGTTTTAATTACCGATCAGGAAAGTCAAAGCTGTGTTGCCTTTATTGTTCAACAAGGTAAGCCGAGTTGGGAATCGGAAATCCGCGCGGAATCACAGTCGGCGTCTGACACCAGCTGCGGCGAAGACGAAGGTCTAATCGAGCAATGTATCGAAGTGATCCGCACGGAAGGGAAAGCAAGCGTGTCGCTTATACAACGGCGCTTGAGGCTCGGCTACACACGCACCGCACGCATTTTGGACGAATTGGAAAATCGAGGCATCGTCGGCCCGAGCAAAGGAGCAGAATCACGCGATATTCTGATAGACCTCGACGCAGGCGATTACACCTCACCCGCCGGACAGCTGCCGAGTCTTGAGCCGCGCTTGGTTGTTGTTCTCTGTGAACATTGCGGTGAAAAAATTGAATTTGATGCGAATGAGCTTGGTGACAGGCAAAATGTTTCTGTCCCATGCCCGCATTGCGGAGTTGAAACAATCCTATCGGCTCCCAGCTGACGTAGTGGAAGTCTGATTTGTCGGCTTCTCAGCCGATATCAATCGGGCGTATACAGTATAAATCTAACAACGGGCTCTTTAATGACCTTTTAATATCCTCTTAACGAGCTTTTAAGGACCCTTTAACGACTGCCTTCTATATTTAGATTCACAATTTATTCAAATCTACAGGTAAACCGGCTTCCCTCATTTCCTTTGCCAAGGCAAACTGCCAACTCCCGTTGCTGTCGTGTGGCAGGAAAAGAACGCCGCTATAATCCGAGGGCATTTCAACTGAGCTGTCAAAAATAGCAGCGACTCGCTCGCGACCAAGGCTGCCAAGGAAAAACCCGAGTTCTAAAATGACGTTCTGTCGCGCCCTGAATTTATAAGAATCAGGTGCATTGCTGGCGGAACCTCCTTTGTCATCCGGCGTCAGAAGAACTACTGCAAAACCAACATCGGAATTATCTATGAATTTTTCAATTATCGTGCGCCCCTTGTTAGGTTGCTCGTGGAGGATTACAGGATCCAGATCGAGCTTAGAAACAAACCGCGCCACGGTATTTTTTAAAGCATCATTGTGCCCATGCACGATAAACACCTTTTTAGCATTTTTTGGCTTCGGCGCCATGAAAGCGGATTTGTCGCGCAAAAAGGGAATTGTAGGTCGCACTTTCAAAAAGACCCTTAAACTTCGTTGAACATTCCCCTCTGGAATTATTAAAAGTTCACTCGCCAACCCTGAAGCTCGCGCGTTTTGTTTTAGCCAGTCAATCGCACGATTTCGCCATGCTTTAAAGGCGCGAGGTCCCGCTTGACCTTCTTTTATATAGCGCTCTGCTTGTTCAACGAGAAAATCGAATTGCTCTTTGGCTCCAATTGGGAATGGCTGAATCGGCATAAAGGGCTTCGGCGACGGTGCTACGTTTTGTTCCGAAATCCAATTCTAGTGGGTTTTCGGTCTGCTGAAGAGTTTTTTCTGCCTCTGTTTAAAGTTGTCCGGCATTGGGAATGCTGAGATGAAAGGAGACCTTCTTCGAGCTTCATTATATTGTCGCTATTAAAGGCCATTAGCGTTAATCGTTTTGCCACCAGCGATAGAGATGCAATCACTTCTTCCATCTCCGGTAATCCCAAACTTCAATGAAAAACCTCGTCTTGCGCCTCATCGCTATGCTCCTGTTGCTCCAATCGGCTGAAACGCAAGCCCTCGAAAGCGCATGGACCGGCTTTTTTCCAAAAAACAGCGGTTCTCCCGGTCCTACCCCTTCATTTCCTTTGGCGATCAAACGCGGCCGAGACGGCAACGTCTATGTGTCAGGCGGGGCGCAGATTACGGGAGGCTACGATTTGTTCATGATCAAGTGCTCCGCCTCGGGTATTCCTTTGTGGACCAATTACGGCGGAACGACCTGGGTTGACGTCGCCCCGCTGGCAATTGATGCAAATAACAACGTTATCGTCGCCGTCGAGGGAGCCGGGACCATAAAGTATAGCAGCGATGGTGTTCTGTTGTGGAACAACCCCATCAGCAACGGCATCCCGTATTCGATCGGTATAGACAGTGGAGGTGCCGTGTTCATTGCGGGGGCGCCGGGATTCGTGATAAAGTATTCGGGTTCAGGCGTGCCGTTATGGACTAACAACTTCGACTTTCAGGGTTCTACGCTGGCGCAACAGTTAGTCATTGACGCGAACGACGACGTGCTCGTTAGTGGAGGCGGAGGCGGTTTTTCTGGGGGCACCCCTATGGTTCTCATAAAATATTCCAATAACGGTATCCCGCTCTGGACCAACACCTTCATCGAGGATGCAGACGGTTCTGCCTCTGGTGGGGGCCTCTCCATTGATCAGAATGGTAACGTTATCGTCACCAGCTTTTCGGTAGCCAATAACATCGAAGCATTTGCCACGCTCAAGTATTCATCCAACGGTGTTCCACTGTGGACCAATCTTTTCCGGGGGAGTCTCAACAATCACCAGCTCGGCTATGATTATCCTGGGGGCCAGGCAGTCGACGGTAGCGGTAATGTTATTGTCACCGGTCGATCCACCGGACCCAATGGTTATTGGGATATGACGACGATCAAATACTCCAGCGCGGGGCTTCCGTTGTGGACTAACCGCCTTGCAACCGCCTCCGGCAGCTCTGGTTTCAATGTCGATGTCGACAAGGCCGGGAACGTGTTTGTGCTCGGTTCGTCCGATACTGGTCAATCACTTTTTATCTATTCCAGCGCCGGACAGTTGTTGTAGACTAACAATCCGGTGCTCGGCGGTTGGAGTCAGATTACACTCGACGACAGCGGTAATATCTACGCCGCCGGAAACTTATGGACGGGCGATTACTCTGTGCAGGTCACAAAATTCTGGGGCATCCAACCTATTCCTCTATCTGCTCAAAGGAACGACGAGAAGTTGGTGCTGACCTGGGATAATCCAACGTTCCAGCTTCAAACTGCTCCGGTGGTTAGCGGCGATTTTACTAACATTGTCGGTGCCTTTAGTCCTTACACCAACAGCATTTCACAAAGTAATTTGTTTTTCCGACTCCAACTTTCCCACTGATTTACGCAGGGGCTGATGAACCTCGCTGCGCTCGCGCCTCCGGCAAAGTAATGGAACTATTTTATTCCGGACCACGGCTCGAAAGCCGTGGTTAGTGTCGGTCGTGCCTACGGCAGTATTGTCAGCGTCTCGTTTATAATCCCAACTTCTCCGCGTCTTCGGCCCAGGGGCGTGGGGTGCGTTCGTCGGTTTGCTTGGAGAGGTTGAGGCCCTGGCACATGTATTCGTGTTTCTCGCGGCCCTGCAATCCCTTGGCTTCGGCTTCCGCTTCAAACGGATGGCGTTTTTCTGAACGTCCCGATGGTCCGCCGGTAAAACTCAGCTTTAGCCCGAGTCCGACGACCATCGCGAATTTCTCACTGATTGGTTCCTTTTTTCAGGTTCGGCAAAAAGAACGTCAGCAATCCCAGCAAGGGAAGATACGCGCACCAGGAAATGACATGGCCGACACTGGTGGCATCGGCCCATTTGCCTAGGACGGCCGAACCGATTCCCGCCATGCCGAACGCCAAACCAAAGAATAATCCTGCCACTAAGCCAACATTTCCGGGCAAGAGTTCAATAGCGAAGACAAGAATGGCCGGGAACGCCGAGGCCATGATGAAACCGATCACCGCCGAGAGAACAGCGGTCCCTGCCAGGCCAGCATGTGGCAAGAGCAGTGCGAACGGCGCCATGCCCAGGATGGAAATCCAGATCACCGCTTTGCGTCCGATGCGGTCGCCGATGGGTCCGCCCACAATCGTTCCCGCGGCCACGGCGAAGAGAAAGATGAACAGATAGAATTGGGAACTCTGCACCGAGACGCCAAATTTCTGCATCAAATAGAACGTGTAATAATTGGTGAACGAGGCCAGGTAAAAGAACTTGGAAAAGATCAGCACCAGCAAGACCGGCATCGCGATGGCGATTGTTCTTTTATTCCGCCGCTCATGGGGCTGAGCCGCGCTTGAACCCGTGCGCGAGCGGGTTAATAAGTGAGCGGCGTACCAGTTGCCCACCCGCGACAGCACCACCATGCCGATTAACGCCAACAAGGTGAACAGGAGAATCGATTTTTGCCCGTTCGGCACGATGATCCAGGCAGCGAGCAATGGCCCGATCGAACTGCCGGCATTCCCGCCGACCTGAAAGAGCGACTGCGCGAATCCGTGGCGTCCACCGGAGGCGAGCCGCGCCATGCGTGACGCTTCCGGATGGAAAATCGCCGAACCGAGGCCGACTAATCCGGCTGAAACTAAAATCATTTCGTAACGCGACGCCATCGCGAGACAGATCAATCCGCATAACGTCAGGCACATTCCAAAAACCAGCGAATACGGTTTCGGATTGCGATCGGTGTAAAAGCCGACCAATGGTTGAAAAATCGATCCCGTCATTTGGAACGTCAGTGTGATCAGCCCGATCTGCGTGAACGTGAGATGAAAGGAGGTTTTCAGCAGCGGATAAACGGCCGGGATGAGCGCCTGGATGGAGTCGTTTAAAAGATGGGAAATGCTCAGGGCAACGAGAATGCCGACAGCAGAAGCCTGGGCTTGTTGCGTTGTGGTCAGAGGCGCTGGATTGGTTTGAGTGCTCATAGGTCTTTTAGGAAAAACAAAAAAGCCCTACTACCTTTCGGGAGCAGGGCTTTTAAAAATCGGGTTTTACCTATTTTAGAGAGCGCTGCTCAGGGAACGGCCAAAGGACCGCAATCATGCGCGCGCTAATAAGGTGACGGGTGGCCAAAATAGTTTCCGCCTGCGCGATGCACGCACAATTACCGGACAGGTAAGCGGATTTATTTGCCAACATTGAGCGTAGCTTAGCCGCGTCGGACAGAACGTCAAGACGCTCATCGAAACCTTTTCACGGCGCGTGATTGGAAGTGGGTGAGGAGTGGCGGCATCTAAGTTCTGCGCGTTCATCCGTTCGTCCCTCCGGGACAACAACAACGCCGATGCGCCTCACCCACCTGAATCACACCCCTTTCTGCAGGTCGGTCAAGGCGCGCAGGCACAAGCGACAACCAGGCGAATAAGGTTGTTTTAGTCCGGGCTTTCCCCTAATAAAGGAGGTCTATCCTTCCGAACGCG
>JAQGOU010000022.1 GCA_028293445.1 Verrucomicrobiales bacterium
TTTCCAGAGCTGAAGGTGTTTTGGTGTTGTTACAGCCATAGAGACGCGGAGGATTTAAGTAATCATTTCAACGAGCACATTAAGTCAAAACAAATAGTTGCGGTAAGAAGCAATCACCTTGGTCTCCTTTTTTGGGAAGTTTATCAGCGGGTCACGAGATGCCTGCCACCGGGAGGGCTTGAATTCCCAACCATTTGGAACATTCCAACCCCACCGCGCCTGTTGTCAGAAAAGAGCGACTCCACCAATAAGGAAGTGTTTAGCGAATTGGAGACTTGCCTGAACAAATGGCTTGAGCAAACCCGGTCGGGTGAAGGAGTTCCGGGCTTTGTTCTTGAATCTGATTCACCGCCGGATAAGGCACGCTCGCAACTAAGATGGGGCGGTTTGACTCCTCTATGTTGGCGGCTATTTCAGGATTGGAGCCGCCAAAACAATCGATGCATCTGGATGGATGCAGAAGATATAGCAAATACTGAAGAGTTAAAAATCCGCATCTTGCAAGCGGTAAGTTGTCAGTGCGGCCGGAGCCACGAATCCCCATCTGTCAATATCGAGGGTTGTGATGATTCGAATTTGTTGTTTCTGGAAGAACTAGAGGAGCTTGTTCAATCCAGCGGTAAACAATGGATTATCTTCTTAAATCTTCGCGGGTTCCTGGGTTATAGTGCTGATCCATTCATTCGATTAACCTTGCCTGAAGAAAAAGTCCACCAGGCTGGAGAATCATTCGCGCAGTGGATGAAGAACCGCTCAAGCAATTGGCCACCCGAATGGAGTCAAAACCAAGAGCAAAAGACGCAAGAACTGATACAGCAGATTGCCAATCGGTTTCGGAGCAGAATTGCTTCCGTGATTCTTTGCCACAAGGGAAGCAGCCTGGATTTCCGATCATTTGGTAATTTTGTATTTGCTCCAAGCCATGACATTACCAGCAGTTCGGAGCGTGAACTCAGCAACGTCCCATCCGACACCAAAATACTTTTCCTGAAACGCAGCTTTAAGCATAACAGTGAAACTCAAAACTGGGCGGCGGAACGCGCCAAAGACGCAATCGATTGGATGAAGACCAAGGGATGCACGATTGACGAGCAACGCAGTAGAGCTCGATTACTTCGCGCTTTGACAATGTCCCAAGGAGTGCGCCATCAGAATGCAATTGTATCCAGGTCTGTAATGCAGTTTGACCGCACTCCGGACGAATGGTGGCAAAAGGCGGATGACTGGTTACGCTGGCTGGTTTCAAAACGAATCGTCCGCCAAAAACCCGGTGGATTTCTTTGGATGGACTGGGAAGTTCAAGAACATTTGCGATATTTGCTGCTGGAAAAAGGAGAAACTCTAGGCCACGAGGCTCATAAAAATAGAGATTCTTTGCATCAAGGGCTGGCAGATTGGTACATGACATTTTTTCACGCTACCCGTGACCCCTTGGCCGTTTTTCATGCAGTTTATCACCGATGTCGAGTGGCGCAATTGAGCTTGGAAAGCGGGGACCATGTCCAGGCCAGAGGTGCCTTATGCGAAGCTAATAACCACTTGGAGGCAGCGCGTGCCAACGTCTTATCACGAGGTCACTATATTGATACAAAGAAATGTCTCGAGGGATACCAAGCTTGTCTCTGCAAGATTGTAGAGGACGAAACAGAACAGTGGAAAGTTGCCTGTCAGTCGAAAAACGAAGAAAAGCGAGATGTGCATGAACGGAATTTGCGCTTTTTGATGATGGTTAAAATTAAAGCACATCTTTATCGCATATGGTTTTACCGGGATGTGGGAAAGCCCGATAAAGTTATTGAAGCGTGTAAGACGTTTTGGACGTGGAGAAGCCAATGGAGTAATCCCGACCTCACGTCCGATTCGAAGGAGCATCTCAGCGACCTGTACGTGGGGTATTGGGGCGAAGAAGACTTCATAAGCCGCGCTTGGACCAAACTGGAAGAAGCAATCGTCTGTATGTCGCTTCGCAGTTATCAGGAAGCCGAAGATCGTTTAACTAAAATTGCCGAAAACGAATGTAAATTTCCCCATTCCAGGGACGTCTTGCGCCTTCAATTGAATGAGGATCCAGTCCCCATAATCAATAAATGGGTAGAACAACGCGGCCCCAAAGTCTTGGGTGGTGACGACTTTCGCTATTCCGAACGTCGGCTCCTTGTCCATGTTCTGCGCAGAATGATGGAAATTCGACTCAGACGATCTGAGACTCTGCTCGCATTACAGGATTACGGTTACGCCGTTGCAGACGCACAACTCGAGAACTGGCTCCAGGAAGCACAGAATCTGTATCTCGCAGCACAAATGCTACCGAGATATGTTTCTGAAGAAGAGCGTGGACGTTTAGGAGTTGAACATTCGCGATTGCACTCTGTTATGGCCGGAGTCTTCGCGCTGAAAGGAGACTTATGGGGAACGTATCGTCAAATCAGCGAGGCGGGTGTCGCTTTAGCTGAATTGTCGGAAAGCGAAGAGTCTATTGCGCGGGTTGTGATCGATTTACGCAGAATTTATTGTTATATTGCGCGTTTGAGAGGACTAACTCAATTCAAGAAATTCTGTCAGTCAAAAACGAGAGGAACAAAAGATGACTTTTTAAATCGCGAGGCCCTTTCAAAAGAAATTGTTACGGCCGAGGCGATATTGAATGACATCAAGCAAATTTTGGACGCGGTGGAACACAGAATGGCTCGCAGCAGAAAGAGTCTATGGTGGTGGATGACGATGTGTCGGTATCGTATGGTCCTTCTTGAATATACGGGTATCATTCACACATGGGACAAATCAGAAATAGAGATACCAAAGGATATCATTGATGCGGCGAAGTATTGGATGAATAGCGCATGTCGCCGTGGGACATTTGATGCATTCCAGTTGGCGTATATTGCCCATTCATATTCGAACCTTATTAAAGTCTACCGACTTCAACTACACAAACGGGACGATACAAAAACGGACAGCGAATGGCAGAAACGCCTCCGAGATTTGAGTTATCGTATCGACGATATTCAAACACGCAGGCCTTCAACACTGGAATTTCAAGCTGAGGCAAATATTCAAACCTATATCGACTGCGTGCTACAGGACCTTCGGTGCTAAGACTCTGATTTAATCCTCACGAAAGTGAAAAGATAAAATCCTCTTGGACGTGTTATAATAGATATGCAACGGAACTCCTTCAAGGTTCTTTAACTCTAACCGCTTTATCCAGGTAGTCCCGCGTTGCGGTCCAACCCTGGGCTGAATGATGGAATCCCGTTGGGATTCGGGCTTGTCGTTTCTCTTGATCCGGAAAGGACGTCGGCAATGGTTTACAACAATTGGTCGGCCTCGTCGCGCCGGCGGCGGATGGTTCGGTCGTCGGTAAAGCGGGTGATACCAAGGTTCGGAGTCCCGGCTTCAGCCGGTAGACGTGTCGCATGGACCAGCGCATAAAACATTTCAAAATCATGATGTTTGCGTGTGCCTCGCCGCCTAAAGGCGGGACTCCGAACCTTCTGCTTGCACCCACTTCCAATCACACCGCCAGCGCCGGCAGGTCGAGATTGCACTGGGCCTTACTGAAAATATCTGTTCCAATGGTGATGCGATTTTGTCCTCGTCGGTCATTTTGCCAGGAAACCCACACATGCGAACAATCTTTTTGGCCCGTTGCCTCACCTTGATCGCTTTGTTCGCCTCCGCGATTGTTACAACGTTGTCCGCCGCCCCGGTCAAGTTGCAGTTTCAGCAGCAGGGCACGAACTTTTTGCTCGCCTGGCCTTCGAACTATTCCGCCTTCAGTCTGGAATTCAGCACCAATCTCAACGGCAATTGGACTGCGGTGCCCACAGCCCCGTCACAGACCAATCCTTATGTAGTGCTGGACCCGTCGCAGACCGGCCCGCGTTACTACCGCCTCGTCTCGCCCTGCGGCACCAATGCCGCGCCCTACCTGCCCGCCGGAACGTTTATCACTTGGAACAGCGCACCGATCACTTTCCCCGACGTCACAAACGTCCTGCTCGGTTCAACGTTCAGCATTGACGCTTCCGCCTTCATCGATCCTTCCAGTTGTTTTGGCAACGGCGGCTTGTCCTACGCCTGGCAGATAACGACGAATGGCTCGCCCATCCTGACCAATGTCAGCAGCCTGACGTCGCCCGTGCTCGTCCTGAAGACCACGAATCTGCTGGCGGGCGTTTACGGACTGAACCTCGCCGTGACCGGTTCCAGCGGATTGACCACCAACGTGGCCTTGACGATGACGCTGAAAGACGCGCGTCCGGGTGACCCATCAAATCCCGGCACCACACCTTTTGTGCCCGAAGGAAGTTATCTCTTTATAAACAACATTCCGCTCATTGATAATGACACGGCCATCCTTGGGGCTTTTTACCCTCATGTCACTTGGGATCCCATGTTTCCGTTCAGCACGCAGATAGATCCATTCAGTTTTATCGATGCCAGCGCGTTCATTGATCCGGCCACGCATGATAACAGCACCTTGACTTACTTATGGAGAGTAAACCATGCGACTCTGGGCCCGAGTCTCGAGCCCTGGGGTGTCGCCGGCTTCGATACGTCCCGGTTGAAGGTTCTTTTTCAGGGGTTGGCGAATGGTGGTTACGATGTGCATCTGTTTGTGACGGGCCTCACCGGCACCAGCGAAACTGTTTTCGAATTTCAGGTTCTCGATTCCGAGCCTCACTTCCGAACTCCTTGCAACACGAACACCGTCCCCTATCTGGAACCGGGAAGCTTCGTCACCCTGAATGGCAGTCCCGTTCCGGCCCTGTTTCAACTCGCTACCAATGTGACCTCGGTGATCATGAACGCTTCCGCGTTCACCAGCCGCTTTCAATGCGGCGGTTACGCGACCTTGACTTATCATTGGGCGCTGGCCCCCACTTCTCCCAATGCATTCACCGGCAACATCAGCGGAACCAACACGTCGGTTCTGACCGTTCCTGCCAGCAGCCTCGCGACCGGTTCCTACATCTTCCGGCTCACAGTCACTGACACCTTTGATGGATCAATGACGCAAAAAGATTTCCCGGTGCGATTTTTAAGAACGTGTGACCTGCATCCCGATCCGGCTACCGATCCGGGAAATCTCGGGACTTATCCTTTCCTGCCGGCGGGAAGCTATCTCTTCGCGAACGGCATCCCGCTTATTGATGGTGATACGGCCGTCCTTGTGGATTATTACCCTCACCTCACCTATGATCTTCCCTTTCTTTTTAGCACCCGGGTAAATCCCTACAGCTCTCTGGATGTTGGCGCGGTCATTGATCCGGCCACCTGCGATAACACCACATTGACTTACCAGTGGATAATAAATCACAACACCTTGGGCCAAAATCTCCATCCCTGGGGTGTCACCGGCTATAATACCTCCCGGTTGAAAATTCATGATCAAACGCTGGCGAACGGTTTTTACGATGTGCATGCGCTCGTGACGGGCCTTACCGGATCCGACGAGTTTGTGGTCGAATTTGAAGTTCGTGATAGCAATGCCCAATTTCGCACTCCTTGCGGCACCAACCTCGCCCCCTATCTGCCCGCCGGAAGTTTCGTAACCCTGAATGGCAGTCCGGTTCCGGCCACGTTTCATCTGGCCACCAATGTGACCTCAGTGGTCTTTGATTCCTCCGCTTTCTCCGGACCTTCCGGCGATTGTTCCGGCCCTTCCACCTACTACTTGAATTATCGTTGGGAGCTGGCACCAAGTTCCGCCAATTTGTTCACTGGCAGCGTCATCGGAGCCGACGCGGCGGTTCTGACCGTCCCCGCTAGCAGCCTCGCGACCGGTTCCTACATTTTCCGGCTCACAGTCACGGATACCTTCGACGGATCAATGACGCAAAAAGATTTTCCGGTGCAGTTTCTCCGGCCCTGAACCGGATTGCAGGAAGGGGTCCAACGCACTAATTTAAGATTTCCCGTTGGGCGTGAACAACGGCGGCGAGGATGCAGTGGAAGCGAGCGTTGTCCG
>JAQGOU010000074.1 GCA_028293445.1 Verrucomicrobiales bacterium
AAAAAAACTTTTCCCTGAAAGGAAACGCCAACTTCCCGCGGGAAATTTGTATTCCCCGAAAGGAAACGGGAAAATCCCGCGGGAAATCCGAAATTCCCGAAAGGAAATGGCAACTTCCCACAGGAAAAAACTTTTCCCCGAAAGGAATTTCCGATTTCCCGCGGGAAAAAAGTTTTACACCCCTGTAAATCAGTGACTTACAGAAATAGGGGCGTTTTTGATGTTTTTCTCCAGATGCGAGAAAAACGGAGGAACCCCACCTCTGTGACTTTGTCGATTTTTTCCTCAGCACGGTCAAGCCAGCGTTCCTTGCCAGTCGGGAGTATTCGAAGTGTTGGCAAAATGTCGCCTTGGAAGGCCTGCGCCCGCCAGAGGCGGCTCAAGTTAAAAGTTGTTCATTTTCCGCAAGCTTTCTAAAGTTGATCATAAAGGAACGGCTGAGAAATGAATCACGAAAAATGTTGCTGCGGCGAGTGCGGGCAAAACATCGAATATCATTTAAAAGTAAAGGGACAGACAATCCAGTGCCCGACGTGTGACCAACCTGTCATGCTCATGCCTACAAACCAGCCTATTCAGAAGAGACGGAAGGCGCCAAGACAGGCTAGGACGAAGCTGGCTGAACTCACCGCACAGACTATCAGATCCCAAATAAAAACAGGTGACACGCCGGTGCATCGGGCCGCAAAAGATGGGAAAATTTACGAAATTCCAAGACATCTTCTTCAGGTAGAATTGTTTTTTGTGAAAAACAATTCTGAGGAAACGCCGATCCATATGGCTGCAAAAAATGGACATCTTGATCAAATTCCTAGGGAATTCTTGACTAAAGAAACCCTTACTGTTTCGACTGAATATCCGCACAATTTATCCAAAACGGGTACAACGCCGCCCTTTTCCGAAACACCTTTGCATGTCGCTGCACGGTGTGGTCATATCGACCAAATTCCTAAAGAGTTCCTGACTCCGGAGTTTTTGAGTATCGAAGCCACCGGTTATAGGCTCACCGTTTTGCATTGTTTGGCCTACAGTAATCGTCTGGATGTAGTGCCAGCCATCTATGCCACTTCTGAAATATGGAATTTGAGAAATAGTAAAGGCGAAACCCCACGTCAAATAGTGGCAAACAAAATCGACAGAGAGGCATTCGTGGCGAATGTCCGCAATGAGCCGGCTACTGAAAAACAGAAGGAAAAGCTTCGCTACTTCAATTGCCCTTGGAAGGAAGACATCACAAAAGGGCAAGCCAGCGATGCTATTGATGAATGTGTTAAGCGATTTCCAGATGTTAATCGAGCTTACTACAATCGCCCTGCGGCGGAAGAGCAGTTGGCAAAACTTGAAATTTACTTCCGGCGTAAGGGTGGAGTCCCAGATGACTACGCTGATGCGGGCAAACCCTTAACTTATAGACAAGCCAAAGATTTGATTTGGGAATGTGAGAATGACGTACTGATCGAAAAACGGGAGAAAGAGTATCAGAAAATGAAGGGGGATATTCTGATTGATCTTGTGGCACGGACGGACTTTTATCCCGGACTGACTAGGAAGCGAGCCAAGGAAGCAGCCAAATTACTCGACGAAACTCAAATCGGATGGAGAGATGATAGAGATGCTCAAAATGTTTTACTCAAAACCGTTGCCGAGCTTTATCCCGAATTAGCAGCGAAAGAATCATGGTTGTGAATCATGTGATGAAAGGTCCGAGTAAGATTTAAACAGACGGTTTTCTATAATGAGCAAGTTAGAATTAGGTTTTTTGATTCGCGCCGCGTTGCGACACACGCTTCAGCAGCAGGAAAAACTTCTTCGCCACAATCACGTGGTTGAACTTTTGCCGGTCATTCAAAAGCTCGCACAGTTCACCTTGGAATTGGAAAAGTGGTATTCGAGCAAATACCATCTGAAAGATCGTTGTGAATATTTCATCCGTGAAGCAGAGAAAATTGAAGCTGAAGCGGATTGCATTTCAGAAAAGATGATTTGGAGCTACGCCCCGGTTAGTATTGTTCCTATTTTTCATAAGATTCGCGATCGGCAGACGGCATTGAGGAATGAACAGTCGTATCCCAAGCAACTGCGAACACAGTTCAACAATTTTCGCCTCGGATTACTTGAGCAGATCGCTGGGGCTCGGCTCCTAGAAAACAACAGTGATTTGGGCGATGAAGTGGAGCGCATTTTAGTTCAATATCTGAACCGTAGATTGGGTGGTGGCGTTCGTGTTCTTCGTGGCGGACATATTTACGATTACGAAAATAATCGATCCGGACAAATTGACATCATCATAACTCCTGCCAACGCTTTGGGTTTTTGTCCGGCAGATACGGACGACGGGAAATATAATGTGATGATTGACCAGGTCATCGCCGCCATTTCAGTCACGTCCCGTCTCAGCATTGTTAAATTGCGCGAGCGACGGCAACAGCTCCAGGGTATTCCGGACTTCAAACAGAAAGCGCAAAATTATCCCAGCTTACAGGATCAACCTTGGCCTCTGTGTTACATCGTGGCGGCCGAATCGGATGATGATTTAGATACTCTTTGGAAAAAATGGGATGAAACCGGCTCTCCCGATGACAAACACCCATTGCAAATGGGTCTTCTGTTGGATTCCGGTTATATCCGAGCGACAACGTCATTTTATCCGGCTGCTTCCGGCGAGGGGTTGCCTGAAAAGGTTCACGATGTAATGCCCGGTGATGAAATTTATGCAGGTCTTGGGCTTGGCTGGCTTGAAGTGCAAATTGCTCGTCGTAATTGTATCCTAACCAACCAGACATCTGATTGGGCTCATCGGCTTTCAAAACAACTTTCCAATTTGGAGTTGCGAGAAGCATCACCGCCCACATATGACAAAAAAAGAGATCGTTGGCTGTTCCCAAGATGTTCGGTTCATGGTGTGTTGACTACGACAGGATACGGAAAATGGGCACACAATAAACTTTTGCTATTTTCGATTTATATCGATGAGAAACCACTCCTAAATCCAACAAAGCCAATTCCACGAGAAAAGTATTTGAGATACGATTTTGAACCCCGCTGGTTCAAGGTGGATGTTAAGGCGACAAATGGAGATTACTGCGCGCTTGAAGAATGGACCGATTCTACAGATCACGAAAACCATCAGCGGCGCATCGTTGTTTTTAACAGCCGCACTGGCGCAGAAGTCACTGACAAATTACCACGACCGCTTAATGACTGTTCTGAGTTGGAGAAATTGAATCCTTCGGATTTTCCACAGACAGCTTGTCTGGGCGATACAGGAGTTTCGGGCTGACATGATGGTTTCAATGAGCTATTTTAAAAACGTGAGTTTCACTGAAGTCTTGGCGGAATTGCCCTCGCTGTCGGTTTCTGAACGGCAGTTGCTGATTCGTCGTGCTTTGGAACTCGATGATGTGGCGTTGTCAGCGGAAGACGAAGCGCTGGTGGAAAAGCGCCTGGCCGAACACCGCCTCAATCCTGAGTCCGCAGTTTCGTTGGACGAAATGAAGAAGCGGTTGCGCAATCGCTTTAGTAAATGAACTGGCGGGTTGAGTTCCGCCCGGAAGTCGAACAGGACGTGGCCGAAGCGGCGATATGGTATGAATCAAGGGTAACTGGCCTGGGGAGAGAATTTGTGGAGGAGGTTATTGTCGTCTGGGATCGTCTCGCCGAAAATCCATTGCTGCACTGCCGTCAGCATCCAACGAAGAATATCCGCTGGCGCTATCCGGAACGTTTTCCTTATCGCATCATTTACGAAGCAATTGAATCAGAGCGAAAAGTGATCGTGGTCGCGGTTTTGCACGCAGCGCAAGATCATGGCCACTGGCTGCGGCGATTGAATGATTGATCAACGGCAGTCAGCAGCGGATCCCGGCCCTTCAGGCCTGTGAAATTCCCGGATTCAATCTCCAAGCATCATCAGTTTGCAAAATCACTCCTAAGGGGAACGGTTATGACCGCGCCCTTTTACCGCATCTAAAAAATAAATTTAAATTGCCCTTGCATGTCAGCGTCGACTAGCTAACATCAGCGCCATAGGTTTGAGGGCTCGATGTTGAGCTTGAGAATCTTCACGAAGACCGGAGTGGACCTAGAAAACCCAACCCAGTCGCGGGTCCCGGGCAAAATGTTTGTGGACCGACAGCGATGTGCTTCGTGTCGGCTGGTTCAAAGTTTGAAGTTCAAAGTTTGGAGCAGCCAAACATCGGAAGACAGATGACAAGAGTCGGAAGTCTGAAGATGGCAGTAATCAGTAAACCGTTTTCAGTCGGAAGGCTGGAAACAAAGAGAAAGTAAACATATGAAACAAGACAAACTAACATCCATCCCAGACCTGCTCGGTTCGGTCGGCCTTATCAAAGCCGCCGCACTCGAAAAAGGCGCTGGTATCCCGCTGTTACATAATACAGCTCCTAACATCGGCATAGATGCCGACGCGTTGACGACAACGTGCAACAATCACGATGCAGGCAAGGTCGTCCTTGCTGACTTCCGTGCGGTGCTGGCGACGATCGTCTTCACCGTGCGCGCATTCCTCACATTGGGCCGTGATCTTCTCAAACCGATTCTCGGTTCCGAATATTCACAAGCCTTCGACGTGTTGGGCCTCGTTGGTTCCATTGCGATTCCTCGCACCAGCGAGCAATTGCTGATGGTGTTGCAGAAGTTCAAGGCGTTCTTCCTGGCTCATCCGGAACTGGAAGACGAGTCGCGCAACATCACAGCGGCGCAGGCACAGGTGCTCTACGATCAACTGATCGCAGCGCAGTTCAACGTGAACCTGCAAGTCATGACGGTGCAAACCCAAATGGAGTTGCGCGATGAGGCTGCGGACACCATGCGGAAACGGATCCGAGGTCTGTTTAATGAAATGGCGCAGTTCCTGAATCCGATGGATGCGCGTTGGATGGCGTTTGGCTTCAATCGCCCCGGTGCACAGCAGATCCCAGATGTGGTCGAAGGCTTGATCGCCGTCTTGATCGGGCCGGGCACCAGTGCGCTCAAATGGAAGGCGCCGGCGCGTGCGGAGTATTACCGCGTCTGGGTGCGGGTCGTCGGTGTGGATGCAGAACCGGTGGCGGTTGGTTCACCAGCGGATCTCGACTTCACCCTCGAGAACCTGCCAGCGAACGCGACGGTCGAGATCTCGGTCTCTGCCGTGAACAGCGGTGGCGAAAGCGCACTCTCGGAAAAAGTCACGATTGTGACGCATTAAACCACCAATAAACTGGTAGGGATGACTTCCACGTCGTCCCTGACTAAGCCAGAACGGATTCGAGGTTCAAGTGATGTTGACCGCGTACGCGGAGGATAGGTTCAGGATATCGAATGCAACAGACAGAGTATGGGACGACGTGGAGTCAGAACTATAAGTGGAATGGAACCCTTCGGGATTCCGAGTCATCCTTACCGAGTTAGACAAGCCGCCTGGGAAACCGGGCGGCCTTTTTGTTGCAGGTATGGGTTCCTGTAATAACTTTGAACAAACATTTGACTTTTACGTCGAATGATTGTCTGAATAAGCACCGTAAGTGAAAAACACGTTTACAGTAACGACAGGCCTGAGCACCCATCGCCCTTTTATGGCGATGTCCATTTGGTGCTCTCAACAGGCATCGGCTGGCAACGTGGAGAACGTTTTCTAAAATAGACTAAAAACAAATTTTCGAAAACCCACCGTTGCCAAAGCGACGGTGGGTTTTTCGTTTAGATACTTTGCGCCGCCTGTGGCGGTAGCAGAAACAACAGACCAGAAAAGACAGAAACAAATGAAGACAAGACAAACATTAGACACCAGGTTCGCGCGCGAAACGCGATTCGAGGTGCGTCCGCTCACGGCGGCCGTGCCTTTTCGCGCCGCGCAAGAAACACAACTCGAACGATTGAAGGATCGTTTGCTCCGCAGACAACTCGACAATGCGCCGGACGCGGAATTGAACGCACCGATCCGCCGCGCTGCGAACGAAGCCGCCGCGATCGCGTGGACGACCCAGTTCCCGCTGTTGCTGTTGCCCGAGTTGTTCGAGGAAAAAACCCGCGATGCGCGCCGGCAATTTGAGAAACAGACTCAAATCCGGGTGCGCACCCACAACCTGTTTGCGGAGGCCGCATGAGCTCTGACTCAGGCATGCCAACGCTCAGGATGGATCGCGGCACCGCATCGGTTAAGGCCGGGGTGGTGGAATCGTGCAGTGTTCACGCACTTCACGATTCCGCCACCTCGTAGCTGAACCATGCGCATGAAGGTGAGCTCTGAGCGGAGCGCCGACTTCCCAGTCGGCTTTCGACGTTCGAACTTCTGAAATGCACGCTTTCCTTTCATCGTTGACGCTAAGCCGGTTTGGAAACCGGCGCTCCGCTCGAAAACGTGTGCTCATTTGGTCATGCCACAATCATGATCATCCGTTTACCTTGACCACATTTTCCTGCAACGTAGCGTAGCGCGAATGGAATTGCCGGTTCCGAATCCATGGATGCTGCTGCCGTTCGTCGCGTTGCTCGCGATGATTGCGACGGGTCCGGTTCTTTTCCCGAATTTGTGGGCCAAACATTATCCCAAAGCGGCTCTGGTTTTGGCGGTCGTAGTTGCGCTCTACTATTTGTTAGGATTGGAGGCTTATCACCGGGTGTTCGAGACGGCGCATGAATATGTGAGTTTCATCGCGATTATCGGCGCGCTCTACGTCGTCTCAGGCGGCATCCATATAAGGGTCAAAGGGGAAGCGACGCCGTGGGTGAACGTCCTTTTTCTTTTAACCGGCGCGATTATCTCGAACGTTCTAGGAACCACCGGCGCATCGATGCTGCTGATTCGTCCGTGGTTGCGCATGAATAAGTATCGCGTCACCGCGCATCATGTCGTTTTCTTTATCTTCATTGTTTCCAACGTTGGCGGATGCCTCACGCCGATCGGTGATCCGCCGCTGTTCCTGGGATATCTCGAAGGCGTTCCGTTTTTCTGGGTGCTGCAACAGTGCTGGCCGATGTGGCTGGTTGCGAATGGTATATTGCTGACGATGTTTTTCGTCGTCGACAGTTTGAACTACCATCGCGCACCGAAAACGGTTCGGGACAAACTGACGCACCATGAAGAATGGCGTTTCGATGGAATGATCAATCTGGTGTTCCTGGCCATTATTCTGGCGGCAGTCTTCATCAAAGGTCCAATGTTCCTTCGGGAGATTGTAATGCTGGGCGCGGCTTCAGCTTCCTATTTCATCACCAGGAAATCGGTGCACGAATCCAATGACTTCAATTTTCATCCCATAATGGAGGTGGCAATTTTGTTCATCGGCATCTTCATTACCATGATGCCTGCCATGGATTGGCTCAAATCGCATGCGGGTCAGTTGGGCGATCTGACCCCTGCGCTCGTTTACTGGAGCGGCGGTGCGCTTTCGAGTGTGCTGGACAATGCGCCCACGTATTATGTGTTCTTCGGGATTCTCCAGGCAAAGTCGGGAGCTACCGCGCACGACATCACGCCCCTGTTGCAGACTCGTAGCTTTGAACTGGTGGCGATCAGCGTGGCCGCCGTATTTTTCGGAGCAAATACTTACATTGGCAACGGTCCAAACTTCATGGTGAAGGCCATCGCCCAGCAGCAGAAAATCCATACGCCTTCGTTCTTTGGCTACATCCTCAAGTTTAGTCTGCCGTTCATGCTTCCAATGCTCTTCGTGCTCTGGTTGATTTTCTTCCGGCACTGACGATGCGCTTTGTTTATAACATTCTATTCCTGATTGGCTTTGGGCTCAGCGCGCCGTTTTACTTTTTAAAGATGTGGCGGCGCGGGAACTGGACCGCTGGTTTTGCGCAACGGTTTGGGATTTATGATGGCAAGATCAAGCAGGCCCTCACAAACCGGCACGTGATCTGGTTTCATGCGGTCAGTGTGGGCGAAGTGAATGTGTGCGCGCAATTAATCCAGGCGCTGGAACCACGGGTGCCCAACCTGAAGATCGTTGTTTCGACCACGACCTCCACCGGCATGGCTGAACTGAAGAAGCGCCTGCCTACCGATGTTACGAAAATTTACTATCCGGTGGACCGCCGCAAATTCGTTCGACGCGCGCTCAGCACCATCGCTCCTGAAGCGATCGTGTTGGTGGAAGCGGAGATCTGGCCCAATTTTCTCTGGCGTGCGATTGATAAAGAAATTCCCTTGCTGCTCGTGAATGCGCGGCTTTCGGACAAATCGTTTCGCGGTTATAAACGCTTTCAGTTTTTGTTTCGGCCGATCTTTAATCGATTCTGCGGCGTGGGTGCCCAGAATAAGTCCGACGCCAAAAAGCTGATCGAACTTGGTTTCTGTCCTGAAACGGTGCGGACGTTGGGTAACTTGAAGTTTGATGCTGTGAAAGTAGACAGCGCGAAGGCACTCGATATCTCCGCATTGTTGAAGCAGCTTGGTGTGAATGAGAATGCGCGCGTCCTCGTAGCCGGCAGCACGCATTCCGGTGAAGAGAAAATTCTCGCCGGGATTTTTCTGCGATTGAAAAAACGTTTTCCCGATCTGTTTTTCATCCTCGTTCCGCGCCATGTGGAG
>JAQGOU010000089.1 GCA_028293445.1 Verrucomicrobiales bacterium
TAACAACAAGCGTGCCGTTACTAACGGCCGTCGGGCCCGTGTAGGTGTTGATACCCGAAAGCGTCAATGCAGCGCTGGAAACTTTGACGAGCGCCCCCGGGCCGCTGATGACGTTGGTCATGGTGAGATCGGCAGACGCATCCACCGTAAGCCCGGTTAGGTTTGTGACAGACGAGCCGAGGGTGAATGCAGCAGTGGAGATTTGGAGTGTGCTATTCGTACCGTTCGCGATGATCGGCTTGACGATGGAGCCAAGAATATTGTTCTGGAAAGACAGGATCGCATTGTTGGTGATGGTGATCGAACCCGAGGCATCCGTTTGCACACGCGCCATCAACAATGTGCCGGCGTCGATCACGATGGAACCGCCGTTGGTCATCATTAATTCCACCACCGAGACAACCCCGGTACCTAGTTTTGTAAGCGTGTAGCCATTGAGATTCAGGTTGCCATTGAGGGCGCCGTTAGGGCCCGGGCCACGCACATCCCACCGATTGAACCAGGCCCCAATAGATGCATTAGATGAGAGTGTGAGATAACGTATTGCGCTTTGCTGAACGGCGCCGGAATTAATGACCGCTCCGGTGCTGCTCAAGCCGGTGCCGGAAACGGTAATGAGTTCCGCGGGAGTCGCAAACGCGATGCCGTTTACATCGAGCGTGCCGTTGTTCGTCACAAAAGTGCTCCCATTCGTGCTACCCAGCGCGGAGCTGTTGCCCAGCTTTAAGATGCCATCATTGATCACAGTCGCACCGCTATAAGTATTCGCCGCGGAAACCGTCAACGTCCCAGTGCCGCTCTTGGTCAGCGCGCCAGTTCCAGAAATAATATTGGTCGATGTGAGAGCATCACTCCGGTTGAAAACCAGCGTGGCGTTGTTCGTCACGTTGCCAGTGCCCAGGATGCCGTTCGTGCTGCCGCTGCCAATCTGCAATGTTCCGGCAGAGATTACCGTTGCACCGTAAGTATTGATGCCACTGAGAATCTGTGTTCCTGCGCCGGTCTTGGTGAATGTTCCCGCGCCCATCACACCGGAGAATGTCAATGAACCCGAGGCCACATTGTTCGTCAGGATATTCGCGCCGCTGCCCGTCACCGAACCGGTCCCGGAAAGTCCACCGATCGTTTCGTTGAAACCTTGCATGGAGAAGGTCGCATTGTTTGTAACAATTGACGTATCAGGAATCACGTCTGACACGCCTAATTTGACCGTGCCGAAGCTGATGGTCAGACCATTGAAGGTGTTTGTGGTGTTTAGAGTGATTATGCCATTGCCTATGTTGATTAAATTGCCGGTGCCCAAAGTGATGGGGCGATTCATGACTACATCTCCACTGCTCGCGCTTGCGCCGAAGGTCAGATCAAAGCCTGAACCTGTGATTCCTCCCGTGGCACCACCCAAAGTGAGAGTGCCTCCAAATCCCTGACAATTGATGCGCGAGGAACTGGCGAGAGTGATCAATTCATTCCACGTCAAAGAGACAGGATTGAGATTGCGTAACGCGCCGACGCTGGACGCGCCATCGCCGTTCAAGTTCAGTGGCTCTGCCATGGTATATCCACCGAGAACATCCAGTGAGGCGCCATTCGCCACGACGGTGCCTCCATTGGTGCTGCCCAGCCCACTCGCATTTTGTAATTTTAGGAAACCTCCGTTGATCGTCGTCACACCGTCGTAGGTGTTGGTGCCAGAGAACGTGAGAGTGCCTGCACCATTCTTGGTGATATTTTTCGCGCCGCTAATTTCCTTTGATAGCGTCAACCCAGTACCATTGGTGATGCTCAAGTCGTCTGACAACACGATTGGCAGGGCAATGATATCGGTAGCAGTCGAGACCCCCTTCACCAGATTCGCCGTGCTGCCATTGTTATTGAATGTCAAAATCGCTCCACCGCTGTTCGTGAGTGTGTAGGCAAAATAGCTGGAACCCGGGTCGCCGATATTCAATGTCCCCATCGTTCGCGATGTCGTGTCCATGGTAATGGTGCGTGCAGCAGTAAGATCGTAGGTCAGGCCGACGGTGTCACCTGCCGCAGTGCCAGGCGCAACGATGGAAGTCCAGTTAAGAAGGGTGCTCCAATTGCCGTTGGCGTCCACGGTCCAATTACCGCTCAACGCGATGGAGTCAGTGGCCGATGCCATTAACAAGACCACGACGAAGGCTCCTGCCAGCGAGGGCAGAGCAAATAGTCTTAACGATGTAGGTTTCATTTATTGTTCCTAAACGCGTTTGGTTGAGGGATCAACATGAACGGAAGGACGCTCAGGAGGAGCAATAGCAGCATGGGTGCCACCATAGGGTTTTCCCCTAGTAACTGAGAGATTCAGGGTTCATTTTACGCAAGTGAAAGAATTCCACTGACAGGAAAACCCAGAAAGACTGCCCTCGAAGTAATGAAAATCTTTCCAAGGAACATCTTCACCGATGAAGCTCGGGCCCCGTGTCATAAAAGAGGACAAAACCGGGGGCCTACATCGCCCGTCGGATTCAAAACCCAAGTTAGGCACGTTGCCGAGCCGGACTTCGATTCTTTTCACCCGCTCTGGCAATGGAGGCTAAGCAAAAGCTCGTGAATAGCGACCAACGCAAAATTACATTCTATATCGGCGTCCCGTCCAGCACGTCGCGAATCGCTTTTAAAAACTCCTTGGGCATGTATGGCTTCTGGATAAAGTTCACACTATGGTCCAGCTCAAAGCCCGCCCGTTCATGGAAATCGCTGTAACCAGTGGTATAGACAACTTTTAGATTCGGCTTCTCCGCTGCGAGTCGACGTCCGAGTTCCCAGCCGTTAATCCCCTCAGGCATAATAATGTCGGTGAGCAACAGATGAATCTGTTCGGATTGGATTCGCCAAATTTCCAGGGCGGCAGGTCCCGAATTAGCTTCCAGCACTTGATATCCCCTCGACTCCAGGAGTTTGCGGACGAGTTGGCGGACAATCAGTTCGTCTTCAACCACTAAAATTGTTTCTCGTCCGCGAGTTTCTGGTTTTGTGCTCTTTTTCTCCCGTGGAACGTAACTCGTGGTCTCCTGCGGAAAATAAACATCGAAAGAAGTTCCCTTGCCCACCTCGCTACTGACTTCGATCCAGCCATAATGTTGCTTGGCGATCCCGTAAACCGTCGCAAGGCCCAGACCCGTTCCTTTCCCCAACCCTTTTGTCGTAAAGAACGGCTCAAAAATGTGAGCGATGACTTCCTGGGTCATACCGCAACCGGTGTCACTCACTCGCAGCCGGATAAATTGACCGGGCCGCCGCTCGGAACATCCACCTAAATCATCATCGAATACCACTGGGGAAGCATTAATCACGAGCTTTCCACCATTCGGCATGGCGTCACGGGCATTGACGGAAAGATTTAACAAAATCTGTTCGATCATTCCGGCATCCGCCGTAATTAGGGGAAGATCGGATACACAGTCCGTTTGCAAACAAATGTCCTCGCCAATTAACCGACGCAGCATCTTGCTGACGCCCTTGACGATTTCGTTCAAATTCGTCGGTTTAAACTGCATCATCTGCTTGCGACTAAACATCAACAGTTGTCGCGTGAGACTGGCGGCCATGTCCGCAGCGGTTTCGATGTGCTGAATTTCTTCGCGGTTCTGATCGGTCAAATTCTCCGCCTGAAGCAGAAAGGCCGTGTAACCCTGAATAATCGTTAACAGATTGTTGAAATCATGAGCGACGCCGCCGGCCAATTGCCCGATGGCTTCCATCTTTTGCGACTGCCGAAATTGGTCCTCGAGATTTTTCCGTTCCGTGATGTCATCCGCCACGCCAACGATGCGCACGACGTTGCCCAATTGATCCCGCACGGGGAACGCCCGATCGCGAATCCACCGAATGGTTCCGTCTGTATGGGTGATACGAAATTCCTCGTCGAATTCGCCCGCGATCTGCTTCGTCATCGCCGCCTGGCGAACTCGCTCACGGTCATCCGGATGAACCGCGTCAAGCCACTCCCCAGGCGCCTTATAAAGGCTGGCGCACTTCCGGCCCCATATTTTTTCGTAGGCGGGGTTAACGTAAAGGAGTTGGGTTTTGTCGACGTTGGTGATCCAAAACACCTCACCGATCTGCTCGGCAAGCTCGCGAAAACGTTCGTCCTTATTCTGCAATTCCTCAGCCTGCCGTGCCAGTTCCCTATTCTTTTCCTCCAGCTTGTTGACAAGCCTTTCACTATACTCCTTGAGCAGTTCCATTTCCGGCGGAGGGGTCTGCAGGCCGCGATTGGCCCGGCGCGAATGGCTCGTTGCCTCGGACAAGGCCTCCAGAATGACATTTGACGACGCTGGTTTGCGTACGAATTTATCACCGCCTAGATCCATCGCCAGCTTCTCGTCCGCGGGAGACAAATAAGTGTTCGTGTAAAAGATAAACGGCAGGTCGGAAAATCCCTCGTGTTTGCGCACCTCATAACAAAGGCGATAGCCATCCATATTCGGCATGAGGATGTCCGAAATAATCGCATCCACTCGCTCGCATTTCAAAATTGCCAGCGCTGCCATACCATCGTCGGCCTCAATCACCGTCAACCCTTCCGCTTCCAGCATGGCCCGGAGCAGCTTCAAATTTGTCTTGTTGTCATCGGCGACCAGGATGCGTTTGGCAGTCATAACTGCACCCCCTTGTCCGGCTTTCCAATCCCCATTTCGTCCAGCAGGGGTTGAACATGTTTCACGTAGCAAGTGGGGCAAACCGAATGGCTGAACTGAGTTCCCGTGTGACGGTTGATATATTCATCCACTTGTCGCCAGTAGTCCTTTTCATCCCGGATGTTTTTGCAATAGCTGCAAATCGGCAACAGTGCGCTCAATTTTTTAACATTGTCGAGGGCCGCTTGCAATTCGGCGGTGCGTTCACGAACCCGTCGTTCCAGGTCGACGTTCAATTCAGCGATACTGTCGTGAGCCTTTTGCAAGGCCTTGATCGATTGTTCGAGCTCGGTATTCTTTTCCTCCAGCTTTCGCACGAGCACCTCGTTGTA
>JAQGOU010000142.1 GCA_028293445.1 Verrucomicrobiales bacterium
GAAAACCTGGAACAAAAAGTTAAACGACTTTTGACTCTCCCAGCCGTTTCCAACAAATAACGAATGGTCAAACGGCAACCGCTCTCACTTTTCTTTGTTGATCAACAGAGGAAGAGAAAGAGATGTCAGAGTCTCCTGACGTCGTCTCCTACTGTGAATAGGAAAGGGACCGCCTGCGACCCGTCGATTTGGATCTGAAACTTCTCCCTGGCGAATCCGGGAAGCCGGTCTTGACCCCAGAAACTTTACCGGCAAACACCGGGGACCCTTTATGATCTCAGAATTTCCCCCCGGCGAACCTGGGAGGCTGATTCTGAAGTCAAAAAAACCGCCGCCGAACCGGGGAGGGGATTCCGCACCTCAGAAAACTTCCCGGCGCGTCCGGATTACTTTTTCTAACCTCAAATTTTCCGCTGGCGAACCGGGGAAGCTTTTTTGAGGTTCAGAAAAACTTCCTGGGACCGTAGAAAAGATTTCTGACCCTCAGATTTCCGTTCCTGACCCGGGAAAAGTTTTCTGAACCTCAAAAAACTTTCCTACGATCCTGGAAAAGATTTTTGAACCTCAGAAAAATTTTCCACGATCCCGGGAAAGTTTTCTGACTCCCAGATTTTCTGCCCGGCCTCAGGAAAAGATTTCTGAACATCAAATTTCCCTTCCGGGAACCAGGAAAAGTTTTCTGAGGATGAAATTCTCTTCCCTGGAACGCCGGAACCTTTTCTGAACCTCAAAAAACCATTCCTGGATCGCCGAAAACATTTCTGACTCCCAGAAAACTTTTTCTGGAACAAAGAAAAGTTATACGGCCCTGATTTTACAAGGGTTTACAACTTTTGGATGTTTTTGGGTCGTTTTCAAAAGAATGCGGGTAGGAAAGATGGTGGTCCCGGATTCGAAAACCTCGGCTCAGCGGAGGAACGTCCATTTTTGCGGGTCTTTTCTGCGCAGGAGGAGGAGAGCTTATCGATTTTATGCCGTAGATAGGCCACGCTGTCTACCGACGGATTTAGCGCAACTCGGTCATCCGTCGATTGGCCGTAACACGCATTCCGTGCCTCCGGACTATGGAATTGCGAAACATGGCTTGACAGAAGCATTACATCCGGTAAGAATATCTTACATGGATAGGGAAGAAATCGTACGCGTTTTAATGGAATCCATCCGCGAAGTTCAAGAACTGAGCGGGTGCGAGAAGGCCCCCATTGATCTCAACACATGCCCAATCAGGGATCTTGCCGATTTCGATAGTTTGCGTGGAGCCGAAACAGCTCACTTCTTCATGACGAAGTTAAAACGCCAATTTTCGATGGGTAAAGACGACAACATTTTCATTTCTGAAGATGGACGACGAGCGCTACGAGTCAGTGAAATAACTGATCGATTAGTTCAACTTTTAAAAGTGTAGCATGGAAAACGAACAGAAAAAAAAAGAGGCAATTGCATTAAGATTATCGTTGGCGCGCAAGCAGGCGGGATTATCTCAAGCCCAAGTTGCCAATATCCTCAATCTCCATAGGCCTTCCGTTTCCGAGGCTGAGGCCGGAAGGAGAAATGTCACTGCGACAGAGCTTTCCAAATTGGCAGAAGTCTATGGAGTAAGCGTTGACTGGCTTTCTTGCACTGATAGCTCTGATGGGGACGAATTCAGGGACAAACTTACGTTGGCGGCAAGGGAATTGGCTAAACTAAAAAATGAGGACCTCGAAAAAGTCTTGGGATTGCTTAGTGCTTTAAAACAAACACCGAAACAATGACGACACAGCGAATACAATTGGCAAGGGAGGCTCTTAATAAAGCCCTGAGTGTGCGAACTGCGGCCGGCTACCAATTAGTGGATCCAATTTGCATTTACGATCTCGCCGAGAAGCGGCAAGTGGAGGTTCGTTTTGCAGATATTCCAAGCTTGGAGGGAATGTATTCAGGTGGAGCCACTCCCGCCATCATTCTCGGCTCTGAACGGCCCGCAGGTCGTCGGACTTATACTTGCGGCCACGAGTTGGGTCATCACGAGTTTGGGCATGGAACTCACGTGGACGAATTGAATGTTGACGAACAGCAGCCATCGTTTTCAGACCCGAAGGAGTTCATTGCTCAATGCTTTGCGGGTTTCATTTTGATGCCAAAGCTTGCGGTGTGTAACGCGTTCGCGATTAGGGGCTGGAAGCCGGAGGATGCGACTGCTGAACAAATATTTCGTATCGCCAATCTCTTTGGCGTCACGTACGGCGGGCTTATTAATCATATGAATCTGACGTTGCGTCTTCTTCCTCCCACACGCGCCTACGGATTGCTCCAAGTAAAGTTAAAGCAAATTCGTGCCGCGTTTATTGCTGACGCCGCTAAGCAGCTTATCGTCGTGGATTTATTCTGGAAGGGTCGCCCTGTCGATCTGGAAGCAAGCGATTACGTTATTTTTCCGCTTGGAACCGTTTGCGAAGGGACAGCTCTGGTTCATGTGGGACAAAATAAGAATGGAGAATTGTTTGAAGCCGTGGGACCTGGTCACGCACGAGTCTCTGATCCAGTTTCAGGTTGGGCGAGCTTCGTCCGAGTCAGCCGAAAGTTTTATGCGGGGCGCAGTATGTATCGTCACTTCGAGGAGGTAAAAGATGAGTAAACTATCACCAATTGAACACGACAATTTGTCAGTCGCTTGGGCGAATGCCTTTTTGGCTCTAATGAAACCCGGCGTGAACGAAATCACGCCTTTGATTCTCACGGTCAACGCCATGGACAATGGCGTTCCGCGGGAAGACCCAGAAATCCGCAAAATGCTGGATAAGGCCCTAGCCGCGAGAAAAATTGAATGCCACACAGTTGCAAATACGATTTTTCCAAAATCTTTATGGAATCCAGCTCGCGAGCGCCAACTTCTCTATGACCGATATCTGAAGCATGCGTGGCCGATGGTAGACAAATGTAATCACCGCGGAACGTATTTTCAGCGTATGGTTGCATTCGAAAATGGAACTACACCGATTAATCAACTTGAGCAGGTAATCACGACCTGGAAGAAGGGCAATCACCGTCATAGTGCCCTCCAGATATCAATTTTCGATCCAAAGCAGGACCATAAAGATAGCCGGCAGCTAGGCTTCCCTTGTTTGCATCAAGTATGCGTCACGCCGTTGGGTGCAAATGGCTCCGACGGGCTGTCAATTACCGGCTTCTACGCCACGCAGCATCTATTTGAGAAAGCATACGGCAATTACTTGGGCTTGTGCCGCCTCGGGCAGTTCGTTGCTCACGAGATGGGACTCAAGTTTGTGCAAATGAGTTGTATCGCTGCCTATGCAAAACTGGGTACTGACAAAGAGGTCGGTAAAACAGAGATGGCACCTCTAGCGAAGCATCTTGAGGCTCGGTTGAAGCAAATGGAGAGTGATGACAAGGCATCCAAGCCATCGAAATAACTGACTTTCGCACTTATGGCCACGTGGAGTACTGAAAAAATCATAGAAGTTGGTGAGCACTCTGATTTGATCCAGCCGTTTGACCTGTCTGCCATCAAGCATGGTGCTTATGAGCTGTCGATGGGACCTGAGGCATTTCTTACTTCCTCCGAGGATAACAAAAAAATGATGCTTGGGGAAGGTGAGCAATTGGTCATTCCCTCAGGCCAATTCGGATTGTTGCTGACTGAGGAAAAAGTAAATATTCCGGATTGCGCGGTCGCCTTTATATCCATAAAAGCCAGTATAAAGTTTAGAGGGCTCGTCAATGTTTCTGGGTTTCACGTTGACCCAGGCTTTCCCGGCCGCCTTAAATTCTCAGTTTACAATGCGGGAAGCCGAGACATCGTTTTGCAACGAAAACAGCGGATCTTCTTGATTTGGTTTTTTGATTTGGATCGCAAGACGAAAGACCTTTATAGAGGTGCCCATGCAAACCAAAATGAAATCACGCCCGATGATGTGATGAGGCTGCAAGGGGAAGTAGCTTCTCCAGGTCAACTCAAGAAAGATACACAAGATCTTGAAACTAGGCTGGAAAAGCAAATTCGTGATTTAGAACATAAATACGATAAATTACGTCTAATTCTCACGGCTTTTCTCACGTTAGCAATAAGTTTGCTCGCGTTTACATTTCGCGGATGCATAGAAGAAAATGTTAACATTCCGCACCGACACACTGAGACTACGAACAAGTCTACGAATTCTGTAATTTTTGGAAAGTAACGATGCACCACGGTAAGCTTTTTATTTTTGAGGGCCCTGATGGATCAGGCAAGACGACCCTCTCCCGTAAGTTCGCAGAGCAACTGTCTGCCTTGGGCCACAAGTGTGAATGGCATGCTTTTCCCGGGAGGGAAATTGGCTCTCTAGGTAAGCACGTCTACGACTTGCATCATCAGCCATCAATTGCTGGGGTTAGCAAGATAGATCCGGTTAGCCTGCAACTTCTCCATGTTGCCGCGCACATCGACGCGCTCCATCGATGGCTCATTCCAGCAATAATCTCAGGAAAGATGGTAGTCTTGGATAGGTTTTGGTGGTCTACCTTAGTTTATGGGTTGGTCAATGGGGCGGACGAGCCATCATTGGCTAGAATGATAAATCTTGAGAGGTTGCATTGGGAAAAAATTCTTCCCGCCCGGGCTTTTCTAGTCCGGAGAGAATGCGGGAAGCCAGGGAATCCTGACCAGCAGCGTCGGCTTGAGAAAAACTATCGACAATTGGCTGGTCGTGAAGCCCGGAACTACCCGGTGTCGGTCCTGGACAACAATGGCACAATCGAGGAAGCGATTGAACAAATATTCAGCCTAACCAAACTCGGAAAACCGACATGGGTACGCGCAGTTGACTCATCGCTGCCTGTAGCTCGGGAGACTTCTACGGCTCTTAAGGCTCCAACGATTTTTAAAAAACTGGATCCAGCAAAACCTAGTGTTGTGTATGATACCTATTGGCGTTTTGCGTCCGAACGGCAGGCGATCTTCTTCCGGAGGATCAAAGGTGAGTTGGCTCCTTGGAGTGATGATCCAATTTTTAGAGAATTTAAGTTCACGAACGCCTACCGTGCGTCAGATCGTACAAGTCAGTTTTTGATCAGGAATGTAATCTATCCAGGAGGAAAGCCGTTTTCAGAACGCGATCCAGATGAAATATTCTTCAGGATACTTCTGTTTAAGGTCTTCAATCGCATGGCGACATGGCAGCTACTCCGCAAGAGTTTTGGAGAAATTACGTTTAAAGACTATTCCTTTGAACGTTATGATAAGGTTCTCACAAAAGCTATAGACTCTGGCCAGAGAATCTACTCGGCTGCTTATATTATGCCATCGGGTGGCCCATCATCGAAAACAGGCCGGAAGCATCGAATGCATTTGATGCTGATTGAACAGATGATAAAAGATCAGGTGCCGTCCCAACTGGCACAAGCGCCGTCCATGAGTAAGGCTTTTGATATACTTCGTAGTTATCCAACGATCGGAGATTTCCTAGCATATCAATTCGTAACGGATTTAAATTACAGTTCTTTAATCAATTTTTCAGAAACAAGCTTTGTTGTTCCGGGGCCTGGCGCTCGGGACGGAATACGTAAGTGTTTTACAGATTTTGGTGGGTTGAATGAATCAGACCTCATTAAGGTCGTCGCTGACCGTCAGACGGTTGAATTTGCTCGATTGGGGTTAACTTTTGAAAGCTTGTGGGGACGGCCTCTCCAGTGGATTGACTGTCAAAACTTGTTCTGTGAAGTGGATAAATACTCACGGGTCAAGCACCCCGAAATAAGCGGTCTTACTGGAAGACTCCGGATTAAACAGAAGTATCAAGTCACAGCAGAGCCAGTTGATTACTGGTATCCGCCAAAGTGGGAACTTAACGAGAAAATTAAAGAATATGTTTCGCATCTTCAAAGGACAGACCGCGGATTCAGTTTGGCAGCAGATCGCAACAGCCTTTAGGTCAAATGAAGGCCAAGCTCAAAAGAGCCGGGCGGGGGAAACGCGTGAGATTCTTCATGCTGCGATTTCAATTGCAGATCCGAGGCAGAGATGGGTGATTTCGCGCTCTCCCCCTATGAATCCCGCCTTCGCGCTTGCTGAGGTGATCTGGATCATGAGAGGACGGAACGACTCTGCATTTTTAAACTATTTTAACTCTCAACTTCCCAAATATGCTGGCTATGGAAAAACTTATCATGGTGCGTATGGTTTTCGCTGGCGACGCCAATTCCAATTCGATCAACTAGAACGGGCGTATAAAGCACTAAAGGCCAACCCGAGCACGCGCCAAGTGGTCTTACAAATCTGGGACCCTCGAATTGATTTACCTAATGTAAAAGGCAAGCCAGCAGCGCCTGACGTCCCCTGCAACATCGTTTCGTTATTAAAAATCAGAAACAATTGTTTGGAATGGACTCAAATAATGCGGAGCAACGATGTGTTTAGGGGTTTTCCTCACAACGTCGTTCAATTTACTGCAGTTCAAGAGGTCCTTGCGGGTTGGTTGGGGCTTCAAGTGGGCTCCTATAACCATTTCAGTGATAGCCTTCACGTGTATCAGGATAAGGAATCAGATGACTTGCCCGCGATTAGGCAATCCTTGCCTTGTTCGATACCGCTAAACAATGATGATTTATCCCTTCCAAAGGCTACATCTGATAAAATGTTTTTGGAATTAGAACGTTGTGTCGATCGAATCATTAAGACAAAGACTACATGTAGTGATATCCAACTTTTGGTGAAAACAGCGAAGCTTTCTGAAGCATACAAGAACATTTTAATCGTGCTGTGCTCGGAGGCGTTGCGTCGTCGGAAAAAGTCAGACTTCGCAAAGGAAATGATCACCCAATGTTCTAATAAGGCACTCCGGCACATGTTTGAACGCTGGATGGCTCATCTTCAGAGGCGCGCTCAGGAGATGGCTTAAGAATAATCGTTGCAATTATTCCTCAATGTCGTTGGGAATTCAGGCGGATAGTTCAGCCTTGCCAGGGCGTAAACGCTAATTATCCTCGCGGGCACTTCTATGGGAAAAAAATTGAGGAAAACTAAATCCAAGACGATCACTCCAACCATGGCGCATCAGAGGCCGTTGATTGGAAAAATTAATCCGCGCATGAATAAGATTATGGCCATTCTCCGGACGCGCGGGCCGCATACCGGGAATTCGATTGGCCGGAAACTTCAACTCACTGCGGACATCATCCGAAGGACCATCCACCGGCTACAGAGCGAACAGGGGATTTCCATCGTCTACGACCAGGTCCACAATACCTATCGGCTCACCGAAAAGGTCTCGGATCATGAGATGTTGTTGAGTCTCCAATTCACCGAACGCGAAGCGCGGGTGGCGTGGCTGGGGGCGAAGGCGCTTCTGACTTGTCCGGAATCCGGTCTCGGTCAGACAGCCTTGAAGGTTTACGAAAAGATTTCGGCGCTGTTACCCGAGGCGGATCAGAACCAGGACAGCATTATTACGTTCGGGTACACGAGCAAACCGATTTACCGCAAAGGAATCTTGAAACAGATGCTCGACCTGAAGGAGCGGCGTCAACGGGCAAAAATGTACTATGAAACCGATCCGCGTGGGCCGGAGTGGCGTGATGTCGATATGCTGGCGTGTGTTGTGGTGAACGAGATGTATTACGTGATCGCCTATTGTCATACCCGCAAGAAGAGACTGACGTTTTGCGCGACGCGGATCTGGGCTCTGGAGGAGACGAGCATAACGTATGAGATTCCGAAGACATTCAATCTGGAGAAATATCTGCGTGGAAACTTCGGCATCGTTGGGGGTGGAAAGAAGATTTATAAAATCGTGGTGCGTTTCGACGGTCGGCCCTATCTGGTGACCGAACGAAAGTGGAAAGGCCAAAAGAAGCAGGTGATTTTATCCAATGGATCGGTGGAGTTGCATGTGCATCTGCGGAGCTTGTGGGAGTTTGAGCGTTGGCTGAAGGGGCATCCCGGAGATTTCGAGGTGCTGCAGCCGTTTGAGTTTAGAAAGACCGTGTCTGAGGCGGGTTTGAGGATCCATCGCAATAATCCGGTGTGAGTAATCAGCCAATTCGGTAAGGATGAGTTCCACCTCGTCCCTAACTCGCGTGCAACGCGGCGAGCCACGCGAGTTATTCTCTTTCTTGCGTTTGGGGGAGATGCTCGCTGCGCTCGCGCCGACTGCGTCGGCAGAATGGGACGACGTGGAAGTCATCCCTACCATGCGACTTGTTCGCATTCTGCTCAGTCTGTCCAACATTTCCGCGCGCAAACCCACCCGGTTCCCTTTTTTTCGAAAAGATATATTTCACGAAAGCCATCTTTTCCTGTTGCAAGTTGAGCAATCCACTAAAAACACGGGCTGAGATCGACCTCGAACTTTTCCAAACTATTTAGGGGGGTTAGGTACGTTTTATATAACCCCCCTCTGTAAGATTTTTCACATCGATGGAACGCGAGTCGTTCTTGAGATACACGAAGACCGGAGTGGACCTAGAAAACCCAACCCAGTCGCGGGTTCCAGGCAAAATGTTTGGGGCCGACAGCGATGTGCTTCGTGCGCGGCGTGGGTCGAGTTCAGAGTTTGAAGTTTAAAGTTCAAAGTTTGTTTGGCCTGCGGCGCAGTCGGTTGGTTGGTAAATCAGTCTTCGGAATTCGGTGATGAGTAGTCATTGGAAACAGGGGACTGAAGTCAGAGTTAGTAAACAGTTAAAAGAGAAAGATAACATTATGGATAATCCTATTACAGAAAATCCATCGGAACTGCTGGGTTCAGCAGTCCTGGTGAAAACCGCAATCGAGGAATTCGGCGCTGGCATTCCTTTGGTTCAAAATACAACAGCGAATGTCGGCGCAGATATTGATGCGTTGACGACGGCAGTGAACAGCGTCGAAACCGGCAAAACCGCGCTTACCGCGCTTACCGCGTCCCGCCTGGTTGAGGAAGCAATCGTGGAAGTGGTCCGCGAGTATATGCTGGTCGGCCGTGACATGCTCAAGCCGCATCTCGGCCGTGAGTATAACCCAGCCTACGAAGCAATCGGCCTCGTTGGTACATCCGCGGTGCCCTATACCGGCATCGAGTTGCAGCCAATCCTGCAAAACTACAAGGCGTTCTTCACCGGACACCCGTTGTTGGAGGATGTTGGTCATAACATCACCGCGGCACATGCCCAGGAGTTGTATGACGAACTGCTGGCGGCACGCACAGACGTGAATACGAAATCGACGCAGTTGCAGATTCTGCGTGGCCTTCGTAACGCAGCGACAAAGAAGCTGCGCAAACGTATGCGCGCGGTGTTGAACGAGTTGGACTTCGCGCTGGACCCGATGGATGCGCGTTATACGGCGTTCGGCTTCAACAAGCCGGGTGCGCAGGCGTTGCCAGAGATTCCTGCGAACCTCATGGCGATCCTGATCGGCCCCAACGCGGTCGCGATGAAGTGGAACGCGGCGTCACGTGCGGAGTATTACCGCGTGTATAAACGTGTGATTGGTGTGGACGCGGAACCGGTGGCAGTTGGTTCACCAGCAGATCTTGACTTCACCCTCGAGAACCTGCCGGCGAACGCGACGGTCGAGGTGTATATCTCTGCCGTGAATAGCGGTGGCGAAAGTGCCCTCTCGGAAAAAGTCACGATTGTGACTCATTAAGCGCCTTTAGCACATAGACAATAGGCAATAGCCGATAGACAAGCGAAGCCGCCTGGGAAACCGGGCGGCTTTTTTCATTTCTACTTTGTAGGAGACGAGGTAACGAGGCTCTAACTTTTCCTCTGTCCAGTGGCCGTGAGAGTCAAAGCAATGTTAGAGTCTCCTGACGTCGTCTCCTACAGATTGAAGAGGCTTTGCATCTTCGCCTTTACGGCTTCATCCATCTTGATGAGTGGAGGCCAGGGGCGTTTGAAACCTTCGCCTAGAATCTTTTTGGTGGCGTCGATTCCCAGTTTGCTGCCGATGGCGATTTCGCTCGTGGCATGGTCGAGGACGTCGGCGGGACCTTTGGTGAAGATGCTGTCGCGTTGTGGGTCGGTGTTGGCGCAGAGATGAAATAATACTTCGCTGGTGTTGTGGACATCGACGTCGTGGTCCACGACGACGATGTATTTGGTGAACATCATCTGTCCCATGCCCCAAAGGCCGTGCATGATTTTGTAGGCCTGCATCGGGTAGGTCTTCTTGATGCTGACGAAGACAAGATTGTGGAAGACACCTTCCGCGGGGAGCGCGATGTCGATGATCTCCGGGAAGTTCATCTTGAAGATGGGCAGGAACAGCTTCACCGATGCGGCACCGATATAGAAATCTTCCATCGGCGGAATACCAACAATGGTCGCAGGATAGACGGCGTCTTTGCGATGGGTAATGGCGGTGATGTGAAACACCGGATAGGGCTCGGGCAAGGTGTAGTAACCGGTGTGATCGCCGAACGGGCCTTCGTCACGGAGCGGTTCCTTTGGATCGACGTAACCTTCGATGACGAAATCGGAGTTCGCTGGAACTTCGAGGTCATTGGTTTCGCACTTCACGAGCTCGACTGATTTCTTGCGCAGGTAACCGGCGAGAAGGAATTCATCCAGTCCGTCGGGCAGGGGAGCCGTCGCGGCAAAAGGGAACATTGGATCGCCCCCGATGAAAATGGAAACCGGCATGCGCGTGCCGCTTTCGTAGTAACGTCGACCATGACGTGCGCCAACTTTTTGGAGCTGCCAATGCATGCCCGTGGTGCGGTCGTCGTAAATTTGAATCCGGTACATGCCGACATTGCGTTCGCCGGTGTCGGGGTCTTTCGTGACGACACACGGGAGCGTGATGAATCGCCCACCGTCGAGGGGCCAACATTTCAGGATCGGTAAATTGAGGAGAGTAGGGGGCGTCGCGGAAGTTCCCTTTTTCCAATCCGGTGCGGCGGGCCAATTCGTTGCCGGACTCGGTGCATCGAATTTCTGAATCACTTCCTTGCACGGGCCATCCTTTACCAGCGTCGGCTTCGCATGTCGCAGATCAATGGCCGTCGACAAAAGCTTCATCGTTTCCCGAATCGAGGTCGGAGGCTTGGCTTTCATCAAGGAGCCAAGTTCTTTCGCGACATCTTCCACGGATTCCGCGCCCATGCTCATGGCCATGCGTTTGGCAGAACCCATGGTGTTGATGGCAACTGGAAACGGAGAGACCACGCCGTTCACCGTCGGCTTTTCAATGAGGAGCGCTTTGCCGCCGTGGGGCGATTTCATTTCGCGATCGGCGAGTTCGGTGATTTCCAGTTCAGTGGCGACCGGCTGTGAAATGCGTTTCAACTCACCCGCTTTGTCGAGGGTCTGCACGAAATCGCGAAAGGAATCAAAAGCCATGGAGCGCGACGATAGCTGTCCAGTGGTGTTATGGCAATGAAGCGCACGCGCAAAACTATGCTGACACAACGAGTCCCGGGCGTTATAGACGGGAGGACTTCGGTGAATTGGAAATCAACGGTGGAATGGATTTATGAATTGGTTTAAAAAATGTTTGTGGCTCCTCGTGGGAATGACTGGTGGCTTCGGAGTATTGGCGGAGACACTCCCCATTCAACCCCTCGACCTCAAAGCGTTCGTTGGTAAATCACAATTCACACGTTTCAATATCGAATGGGCGCTGCCGCTCGGG
>JAQGOU010000197.1 GCA_028293445.1 Verrucomicrobiales bacterium
CACCAACAGCGAATTGCGCAAACTCGAGATGGCGGTGGACGGCAAGACCGTCAAGATCATCGGATCGTTAACGAAAGCGATCAGCTTGTTGCCGAACGGACTTGACAAGACGATCCTCTGGAGTGGCGCCGTCCTACAACCGTGGAACGTCGGCTACGGCTACTTCCTGGGCACCAACCAAAGCGGCGCCGTCCTGCTCTACGGCGCGACGAATAACGTTCCGCCGCAAGCTCCGTAATCCAAAACTTAAATTCGAATGCCCACTTCTAACCGAAGTGGGCATTTTTCTGGGCTGGATGGCGAGATCGACGAGAAAGCTTCAGACCCAATGCGGAATGAGTCTCATCGCATTTCGCATTTCGGAATCGAGCAGTTTGTAGTTTGGTTCCTTGATCGCGACAAACTGCCAGTAGCGGGGGGAATGATTCATGTGCACGAGATGGCAAAGCTCATGAATAAATAAATAGCGCACGAGATCCGCGCGCAAGAACAGGAGTTTGGCATTCAGGCTGATCGTCTTGCGTCGCGAGCAACTTCCCCACCGGGATCTTTGAATGCGCACTGAGGCTTTTTCAAAAAGCAAATTGGTTTCCTGGCTGACGCAACGCAGCCATGGAACCAAACTTTCACAACCGCGCCGACAAAGCCATTTCCGCAAAGCTCTCTTGCACGCCAACTCGCTCTTGATGTTGCCACTCAAAGTAAGGGTTCGATTTTCACCTTCTTGCAGTCGAAGCAAACGTGATTCTGTTTCGACGTACTGGACCGACCATGTCTCGCCGAGGGCAGTGAGGAGAATTTGTGGGGGAAGTTTTTCAATCGGTTCCGTTTGTAATTTGTTGCGGTATTCGGTCAACCGCCGTTCGGTGCGTTCAATCCACTTTTTCTTACGTTCCAGCAACTGCGGAATCCTGGTCAGATTATAACCGCGAGGAACAACCACTTGCAGGCCCCCTTGAATCGAGAATCGAAGATAAACATTTCTAGCCTTGGGGCTGATGCGAAGGTCATAGGAAGTTGTCATCGTTACTGCTTAAAAGATTACTGGTGTTGTCAACCGTCTCTCATGTTCACCCGCGTCGTGAAGCAGAGCCATTTTCGGACATGCGTCGGGCAGTCCAACCCATTTGCATTAGCTTTGTTGATCCTACATGGCGGTGAATGTGGCGGCGGGAACGGTTTTCCGGTTCAACATGGGGACGAACCTTGCGTCGGGTAAGGCTTTGCAGGTTCGGAAAACGGTTCTGTACGAGAAAAGAAACCCTTTGCAGCTTCGGAAATTGGTTCTTTTCCAAAAAAGAAACGTTTGCAGGTTCAACATAGGCATCCATTCTCAGAATTCAACGCTCTGCAGGTTCAACATGGAGGTGAACTGTGCCAGGTCAGTCGTTTGCAGGTTAAAAATGTCTCCCTTTTTTGGATTTCACCTCTTTGCAGGTTCGGAAAATCGTTCCCGACGGACAAGTTGCCTCCATGCAGCTTCGGAAAATGATACTTTTCGCGAAAAGAACGCTCTGCAGGTTCAACATGGGCTTCTTTTTTAGAAAAGAACCGTTTTCAGGTTCAACATGAGCATGAATTTCGCGCCGAGAACCGTTTTCCGAAGCTACATGGAGGCGTCCGACGCGTGGGGCGTCGCTATGTTGAAGCTACATGGCGATGACTTTTGGGGTGGAAGAGGTGTTGCTGCAAGGGTTTAGGACGTTGAAGGTCCTTTTCAATTCCTTCGATGCAAGGAAGTAGCCTTGATGAGAAAGGCAATCAGCACTCTCCTCCCCCTCCGTGATCCGCCGTCACATGGAGAGAGCACGAGGCGTTCTACAAAAGAATGGCATCTGCAAGAAAGTCGCTGGAGCGCGTGAAGGTGGCTCGTGACTTCCGACGGCGTCAGCCAGTGATTTTCCAACCGCGAGCATCGGTCGGAATGGAGCGCGAGTGGGGAAAATGAAGAATCTCTAATGAGCGGGTGGCGGAAAAATCGCCCTGCCGAAGGCGAAGTTCTCCTTTGGGCCGCAGGAAAAGATCTATTGCCACTTTGCTCCCTGCACTCAAATCTCTCGCATGCTCGAAGTCGCCTTTTTTGATGCCAAAAGTTACGACCGCCGTTCGTTTGAAAGCGCAACCAATGCGGATCAGGTCGGATGGCGGTTCCACGAGTTTCGACTCAGCCAGGAAACCGCCGTTCTCGCCCAAGGAGCGAACGCGGTTTGCGTTTTTGTAAATGACAAACTGGATCGTGCGTGTCTGACGACGTTGGCGGGGTTTGGCATCAGACTCGTGGCCCTTCGTTGCGCAGGGTTTAATAATGTCGATTTAGTCGCAGCCGAAGAACTCGGGGTATCGGTCGTGCGGGTTCCCGCTTACTCCCCTCACGCCGTGGCGGAACACGCGGTTGGGCTGTTGCTGACTTTAAACCGGAAAATCCACCGGGCCTACAACCGCGTCCGTGAACATAACTTTGCTTTGAATGGATTAGTGGGATTCGACATCGCAGGCAAAACCATCGGCATCATTGGCACGGGAAAGATCGGGAAAATTACCGCGCAAATATTTCGCGGATTCGCAGCTAACGTTGTGGCCTACGATCCTTTTCCAAGCCTCGATTGGGCGAAAGAAAATCAAATTCATTACGGTTCATTGGTGGAACTCCTGGCAAAATCGGATGTCATTTCCCTGCACGTTCCGCTCACTGCTGAAACTCGGCATATGTTTTCTGAGGATGCCTTTCGTCAAATGAAACGAGGCGTCTTCATTGTCAATACGAGTCGCGGAAAACTAATCCAAACCAAAGCATTGATTGATGCATTGAAAAGCGGACAGGTGGGCGGGGTCGCACTCGATGTCTATGAAGAGGAGGAAGGAATTTTTTTCGAAGACCATTCGGAAGAAATCTTGCAGGACGAAATTCTCTCGCGCCTCCTCACCTTCCCGAATGTGCTGATCACGTCGCACCAGGCGTTTTTGACGGAAGAGGCGTTGCGGGAAATCTCACGCGTCACGATCGAAAACTTGCTGAACTTTGCGACGCAGTCACCGTTTCTGCCAGGAACCATCGTGCATCAATAAAACGCAATCTTGATGAAGGATGGAGAAAAAAGAAGCCGACTTTGGGAAATGGGGTGATCGACGGGACTCGAACCCGCAACAGCCAGAACCACAATCTGGGACTCTACCATTGAGCTACGACCACCATTTCAGTCGGCTAAACTAAATTTCCTGTTCCGAGACGTCAAGCAATGTCTGTAGAGTTTGATTCTTTCTATTCCCTTTTGCGAAGGCAATGAAAGACATGCAGCCAAGCCCTAGGCAGAGCAACAGGGCCATTCCTCGCTTTACTCACGGTGTTTTTGCCATAAACTCCACGCAAATAATGGTCTCGCTTGAATCCAGCAAACTTTTCCAAAATCTATCGCCGATGGAGATGGAGAAGGTGCGGCAAGCGGCACGTGAACTGACGTTTGGTGCCGGACAGGTGATTTTTAAAGAGGGGGATCAGGGCGATGGCATGTATGTCGTCAAGACGGGAATAGTGCAGATTTCCGCCAATGTCAGCCCCACCGAACGCCGCGTACTGACGCGTGTAGGGCCTGGCGATATTTTCGGTGAGATGGCGATCATTGATAAAGCGCCCCGGTCCGCCAGCGCCAGCGCTGAAATTGAGACCATCGTCTATTTCATTCCGAGTGCTGATTTTCTAAAGATGTTGGAGCAGGTTCCCATCCTGGCGCTGACTTTATTGCGGGATGTGAGTCGACGCCTGCGTGAGTTCAACCAACATTATGTGCAGGAGGTTTTGCAAGCCGAACGTTTCACCCTCGTCGGTCGCTTCGCTGGAGCCATTGTTCACGATTTAAAGAATCCCCTGAACATCATCGGTCTTTCTGCGGATCTGGCGGCGATGGAAAAATCCACACCTGAATCGCGTCTGGCCGCCAAAAACCGCATCCGCCGCCAGGTTGAGCGCATCAGCAACATGGTCAATGAGCTGTTGGAGTTTACTCGAGGTTCTCAAATTTCCTTCGTCCATCCCGCCGTTGATTACGGCGTTTTCATCCATCAAGTGGTGGAGGAGATTCGGGCTGAACTGACGATAAAATCGGTCGAGATCGAATTTCTGAATCAGCCACCGAGCCGGAAAGTGCAGTTGAATCCACAGCGTCTATCGCGCGTATTTCATAATTTGATGCACAATGCCGCCGATGCGATGGGCACGAGTGGCGGCACGATCAAATTACGGTTTGATGTAACCGATTGTGAAGTCACCACCGCCATCGAAGATACCGGGCCTGGTATCCCACCAGAAATGATGGGGCGCCTCTTTCAGGCTTTCGCTACCTACGGCAAAGCGCATGGCACCGGCTTGGGGCTCTCAATCTGCAAAAAGATCGTGGAAGACCATAAAGGGAAAATTTTCGCACGGAACCAGGAAACCGGTGGCGCTGTCTTTGGATTTACCATTCCGGTTCTGCCGGTCACAGTGAGCGAAAATACAAACTCATAGGTCGTCGGAACGACTTGCTGACCGACTATTTTCTTCCGTGTTGACTCCCTGAAATTTAGAAATTTCAAATTGGTTTGCTCTCCCTCATGATTCGCTTGCCCGAATTTTTTGCATGAACCGAATTCGCCTGCTGCCAGAGCATGTTGCCAATCAAATCGCCGCTGGCGAAGTGGTTGAGCGTCCTGCCAGTGTGGTCAAGGAATTGGTGGAAAACTCCCTCGACGCAAAAGCCATGCGGCTCACTGTGGAAATTCAGGCCGGCGGCCGAAGCCTGATCCGTGTTACCGACGATGGGTTTGGGATGGGTAAAGACGACGCCCTGCTCTGCCTCGAACGCCACGCCACGAGCAAAATTCAGCGGGCGGAAGATTTAAGTTCTATCGCCACAATGGGCTTTCGTGGGGAAGCTTTGCCCAGTATCGCGAGTGTGAGTCGATTTACGCTCATCACACGTGAACGGGAAAGCGTCGAGCCAGATGGAACTCAGATTGTCATCAATGGCGGCAAGATCATCGAAGTCAAATCTGCCGGGAGCGCCCCGGGAACTTCGATGGAAGTTCGCCAGCTCTTCTTCAATTTGCCAGCGCGGAGAAAGTTTCTCCGCAGTGAAGAAACGGAATCGGCGCACATCCAGCACTACCTCACCCTCGCCGCCTTGTCTCATCCTGAAGTCGCTTTTACTTTTATTAAAGACGGACGGATTGTTTGGCAGTTGCCCTCCTCCAGGATCGAGAGTTTTGATTCCCGTCTGAGTTCCATTCGCGATCGCCTCCGCACTTTGGTTGGAGATGCAAAATTGCTGACGGTAAACGTCGCGGGTGAATTGCCGGTCGTGGAAGAAGGCGCACCTTGTTCGCTTCGATTATGGGGTTTGATTGGTTCGCCTGGCGTTTCGCGTGGCACACGAGAGGACCAACATTTATTTGTGAATCGTCGACCGGTCGAAAATCGCGGCCTCAATTTTGCGCTGTTGGAAGGTTATCACACCGCGTTGATGAAAGGTCGTTACCCGGTCTGCTGCCTTTTTCTTGAAGTCGACCCGGCGGAAGTGGATGTGAATATCCACCCCGCCAAGCGTGAAGTGAAATTCCATCGCGAGAAAGCTGTTCGTGAATTTGTTGCGGAAGCAGTCCGCGATACCTTGCTGACGTTTCATTCGGCAGCAGCACCGGAACCAACACCGGCTCAAATTGTCCAAAAAAGTAACTTCACGGCCGCACCAGTGCTTGAGCTTATTTCCCCGGCTTCCCTGACTTCAATCCCTGAGACGACGGAATTGCCGAATTTTCCACGCGTTGCGAAGCCACTCGCGAATTGGCCGGAGCCAAACCCGGTCACTGTTCCAACGACAGAGCTCAATGCATCGACGGCGGGGCCTGCTCCAACTCTCCCAACGCCATCGTTCCAAGCGCAGACCCATTCTCCGGTCCCACTGTTGCACGTGCCATTGCGCCTCGTCGGAGTCATCGGCCGGTTGTACGTGGTTCTTGAATCGGATCGTGGACTGGTGTTGCTCGATCAGCATGCCGCGCATGAACGCATTTTGTTCGAGCAGATGCTGAAGCGTCTGGAACAAAGCGAAGCCGCGCCCTCACAGCGATTGTTGTTGCCGGAAACAATTGAACTGTCGCCGCGCGATTCCCATTTTCTTCGCCAGAATCTTGAGACACTCACACGGCTCGGAGTCGGTTTGAGTGAGTTTGGGGAGAAGACGTTTCTACTCGATGCGTTGCCACCTTTTGTAAAGGCCACGGATCCTCGCCGCTTTGTCTTGGAACTCATCGACGAATTGAAAGCGGCCGGTCAAGGAGTCAATACATTGCGGGTCGGCGAACATGTCGTCGCGAAAACCGTTTGTCGCCACGCGGTAAAGGCCAATGACCCACTCGCTCCGGCTGAACTGGAGAATCTCGTCGAAGACCTGCGACGATGCACGATGCCTTACACCTGCCCCCATGGCCGACCAACGTTGATCGAAATGAATTTCCGCGAACTGGAAAAAAAATTCGGCAGATCAGCCTAAGCCGGTCTGCCGAAGTGTAATTTAAATTATTCCTATGCGGACGGCTCGGGCTGCGCCGCTACGTCTTCAACTTTCGCGTTCTGGATGAGAAAATCCACGACCCGCTCATTGAGAATTTGTTCCTGAATCTCGCCAAAGCCGTCATTCTTTTGCAGATCTTTGACCAGCTTGTCCACGGGTGTCTGATACTGCTGCGCCATCATTTGCACGCGCTGCATCAGCGCCTGCTCGTCGACTCGAATGCCTTCTTTTTCAGCAATCTTGCGGAAAACGAAGCCTGCCTTGACGCGATCTTTCGCGACAGTGTTAGCCGAGGCGTAAATCTGATCTTTATTCGCATCAATCATCTCCTTGGGAACTCCACGCTGGGTGTTGTCGTTCACCATATTATAGATGAGATTGCGCGTTTCCGTTTGGACTGCCGAGTCCGGCAACTCGCATTTGATCGGATCAAGCACTGCGCGAACCGCTTGCTCGCGCATACCGCGCTGCTGCTTTTCGTTCACTTGCATTTGCAGATCCTGCTGGACCGCTTCACGCAATTTGTCCAGGCTCTCTACCTCGAAACTCTTGGCAAACTCTTCATTCAGTTCAGGCAAAATCTTTTCCTTCACCTCGACGAGTTCCACTTCATAAACACCCTTCTTGCCAGCAACTTGCGGCGTCACAAAATCGGCCGGGAAATCGACATTCACCGTCCGTTTGTCGCCAGCCTTAGCGCCCAGAAGCTGGTCGGTAAAGCCGGGAATAAATGAACCTTTGTTAGCGTCCACCCAGAAATTCTCTTTTTTCGTCAACCCTTTGGCGGCTGGCGAAAAGTCCGTGAGCGGCTTGCCTTCGCAAGTTCCCGTGTAATTCACGACAGCCACATCGCCTTCACGCAACTCGCGCGCGGCAGTTTCATATTTGGCCTGGCGTTCGCGGAGGGTGTTCAATGCCTTCGTCACGTCGGCATCAGTAACAATCGCGGCTTCGCGTTTAATCGCGAGCCCTTTGTATTCGGGCAGATCAAAATCGGGAGCCGATTCAACCGTAACAATAAATTGATAGGCTTGTCCCTTTTCGAACAACACTTCCTCGATATCTTCTGTGCGGACAACACCGATCTTCTTTTCGCGGATCGCGCCCTGATAGGTTTCGCGTGTGAGCTTTTGCTTCACCTCTTCGCGGATGTCTTTTTCAAAACGCTTCGTCACCATTTCTTTTGGTGCTTTGCCGGGACGAAATCCGGGCAGGCGTGCTTCGCGCACATATTGTTTTGTGACTTCCGCAAATGTGGCGTCGACTTTAGCGGCGTCGACTTCAAGACGGAGCAGTTTTTTACAGGGACCTAAATTCTCTACGGTAACGTTCACAGAAAACCTTTCGTGTTATGCGCGCGGAATCGCCGCGAGCAAGTTGGAGAAACTAGATTTCGGGCCAGACGACGTCAAGCCCGTAGCACAGAGTTTTTCTCCTTAAAAGGACTTAGGCGTGGTTGGAGGTCGCCGATTTGTGCGCGTTGGAGTCCGATCAAAGGTCCGATTCGTCCTGGCGGCCCCTGCCGCTTCGCTGATTTCGCCCACGACGCGAATGCGATTGGTGATGACGATAACACCGGGAATCTCCTGGAGCTTCTGGGAAATAAGCCGCTTTTGTTGGTCATTCAGGACCGTCCCCTGCGCCGTAATCACGACAGCTGGCTTTTCGGAACCAGCCGCTTCAGATACTTGGGGCGGATTCGACGGCACACTCGGCAGAATCGGTGGGTTATTCGTGCCTTGGACGACGCCTGGATTTCCTCCATTAGTCTGATTGGTCCCACCGTAATTCTGGGCAACGAGAGACGATGCGGCGAATAGGATAAGCAGAATGATATTGCGGGAAAATTTCATGATACCTCCATGTTAATATTTACGACGCTCCTCCCACTTGCAATTGAGAGAACCGATGAACAATCCCTAGGGCAAAAATCCAAATTCGCTTGCATTCGGCGCAATTTCGAAAAAAGTCATGCGCAATGTCGCTAAAACCGTCACTTAACTGGCTGCTCGTGTTTGTGCCTGTTTCGCTGGTCCTTCGTTTTGTGCCCTCCTTACACAACGAAACAGCGCTCTTTATCTGCTCCGCGCTCGCCATCATCCCCCTCGCGGGCTGGATGGGACGCGCCACCGAAGCTCTGGCGGAGGAGATGGGCGAAGGGATGGGCGGTTTTCTTAACGCAGCGTTTGGAAATGCCGCCGAATTAATCATTGCCTTGCTCGCGCTTTCCAAGGGCTTGACCGGCGTGGTGAAAGCTTCCATTACCGGTTCGATTATCGGGAATCTACTGCTCGTCCTCGGTGCCTCCATTTTTGCCGGTGGATTGAAATATCCTCAACAACGGTTCAACCAAACTGCGGCGCGAACCTCATCCACGTCCCTGTTCCTGGCGGCCATCGGACTTCTTATTCCCACATTGTTTCATAAAGTCTCCGATGCGGGTGCGCAGTGGGATCCAGTCATTGGCCAAAAACTTTCACTGGCCATCGCCATCATTCTATTTGTGACCTACGGCTGCGGGTTATTGTTCAGCTTGAAGACGCACAAACAACTCTTCAGCAGTGGTGCTTCTGAAACCCCCGAGCACGAAGCGTCGCTCGGTTGGTCGCGCAAGAAGTCAGTGCTCGTCCTGGTTATCGCGACCGTGTTTGTCGCGATCATGTCAGAATTTCTCGTCGGCAGTGTGGAGGCGGCGCGTGCGAAGTTCGGTTGGAGCGAGATGTTTGTCGGGGTGATTGTCATCGCCATCGTCGGCAATGCGGCTGAACACTCCACCGCCGTTCTCATGGCATTGAAAAATAAAATGGATCTCAGCATTGGAATCGCAGTCGGCTCCAGTTTGCAGATCGCCCTCTTCGTCGCGCCGGTCCTGGTCTTTGTTTCCTATTTCTTTGGACACCCGATGAACCTGGAGTTCTCGATGGCGGAAGTCGTCGCTGTCATTATCACCGTAATTGTCACGAGCCAGATTGCGGGCGATGGTGAAAGCAACTGGCTCGAAGGGGTGCAGTTGTTATCGGTCTACCTGATTCTTGGCGTGCTGTTTTACTTTTTGCCGCATTGAGGCTCCCGGAAAATCTCAGAGAAATAGTTACTGAGCCATGCTCAAAGAGCTTTTAAATAAAGTCCCTTGGATTGGCTATGTTCATTGGTTTCGGGGTTTTCGCATTTCTCGCCTCTTTAGATTACAAAACTTATTATACAGGTGCGTTCGCAGCCGCTCCCGCAGTGTTAACAGCGAGGGCGTTGGGTTTGAAGTATTCCTTCTTTGACATCCTTCATAAACAAGTTTTGGTTGAACTAACCGACGGTGTCATCGGCGCTTGTCTATTCGGGTCAATCGCATTGATCTCTAGATTATTCCGCAAGGATGATGTCGGGCGTTAAGCTTCCTACCTCTGCAACAAAAACGAAATCAGATCCGCCATGTCCTGCGCGGGGATTCCTGCTTCCAGACCTTCGGGCA
>JAQGOU010000228.1 GCA_028293445.1 Verrucomicrobiales bacterium
AACAAAATAATCTTTTTTAGACTCTAAAAAAGTCTCTACGGAACAAAATAATCTTTTTTAGACTCTAAAAAAGTCTCTACGGAACAAAATAATCTTTTTTGAACTCTAAAAAAGTTGCTCGGGAAGAAAAAAAACTTTTTTAGAGTTCAAAAAAAGTTTGTTTTCGGGCTCCATATCGCCCTCACAGCTCCTTTTTTCACATGCATTCGTTCCCTTTAACGTCATCGCTTGCTTTTTATGGCTGTTTAAAAGAAATGAGATCTCAGACCAGGAACCGGCTGCAGAGGCTTCACCTTGAAATCGTTGATATCTCTGGCCTCGCCCCACCTTTTTCGGACGGGGAACGCGCCATTTCGTGTCACGCGCCCGATGAAATCCGCAGGCTTTTATCTTCACATCAAGATTCATTGTGTGGAATGCCCGGCGCTATTTCGTAAGCAGTTCACCCCATTGCCCGTTTAGCGCCTAGGCTGTCTATTGTTTAACGCTGACAACCCGTATCCAATAAGCAAAAGATGAAAACTCGTGACTTTACTATTCTCGTGATCGAAGACGATGAGAATGATCGCTACTTCATTGAAGCGTCGTTCCGGAAAATCGGCGTTACCGCCCCGATCAACCTCGTCTGTGATGGTTGCGAAGCGATTGCTTACCTAAATGGAGAAGGAAAATACGCCGACCGCACGACGTATCAATATCCCACCTTCATCATGACCGACCTCAAGATGCCTAAGAAAGATGGATTTGCGGTGCTGGAAGATCTGAAGAAAAATCCGATGTGGGCCGTGATCCCAACGGTGGTGCTCTCTGCCTCCGCGGATCTGGATGACATCAAAAAGGCCTACATGCTGGGAGCCAGTTCCTATCATATTAAACCATCGACCCACGAGGCGTTGCGGGTGCAACTGAAACTTCTCTACGATTATTGGATGACGTGCGAGACCCCGCAGGTTGATGACACGGGCAAACAAGCCGCGACCGAAGGCAGGGGCAAGTTGGGAGAACGATTCGTCGCCCCTACTGGCGAAAGAAATGAAGAACGAGGAGATCACCCGGAAACTGAAGGGATGCCCAAGACGAAGTGATCCGCGCCGTTGCCATGAGAAGAATAACGAGGCTGCCGCGAACCAAAGGGGCTTGGGCCACCCTCCCCTTTTCCTTGAGTCTGTTGTCAGTCATTTTCTCGCTTGTTCGCAGCGCGATGCGGGTGTTTGTTTCGTATGCAGGCCCGTCATTGTTTTCATAACGCAAAATGAAAACCCGTCACTTTTCTATTCTCGTGGTCGAAGACGATGAGGATGATCGTTTCCTCATTGAATCAGCGTTTCGCAAAGCCGGCGTGACGGCCCCCATCAACCTGGTTTGTGATGGAGGCGAGGCGATTGCCTACCTCAACGGAGAAGGAAAGTTCGCCGACCGGGACAAATATCAATATCCGACCTTCATCATGACGGACCTGAAAATGCCCAATGGGGACGGATATATGGTTTTGGAAAACTTAAAGAAAAATCCCGCCTGGACCGTGATCCCCACGGTAGTGTTTTCTGCCTCCACCGACCAGGACGACATCAAAAAGGCCTACATGCTGGGAGCCAGTTCCTATCACCTGAAACCGAGCACGCAGGACGAGATGCGGGCACAGCTGAAGCTTATTTACGATTATTGGATGACGTGTCAGACCCCGCAGGTCGATATCACCGGCAAGCAGATACCGACCGAGGGCGCAGGCAAACTGGGGGAACGATTCGTCGCGCCAGTCGCGGGAGAGCACGAAAAGCGGGATGCGTAAAGTGGTCCGGGTGGCAGATACTTTGTGGGCCGTTTTAAAAAATCAAACCGCCACTGTTATGGAGTTGAAAGAAAGAAACTGCTCCGTCGCGGTCAAGAGCGCATTTAAATCTGCCGGAGAAACTGGCTTCACCAAATAAGCGCTGGCCCCCAGCGCGCAAGCTTTAGCGAGGTCACTTCTCACATTGGAAGAACTGATCATCACGACGGGAACATTCGTGAAAGACCCGTCACTCTTCAGCCATTCCAAAACGTCAAAGCCGTTTTTACGCGGCATTTTGATGTCCAGCAGGATTAAAGTCGGAAGGGGGTAGAGAGCACGATCCGCATATTTGCCTTCGCCCGAAAGATACTGAATGGCCACCGCACCATCCTTGGCGACGTGGAGGGAAACCGGAAAATCCATCTTGGACACCGCACGCTGCATCATGTAGACGTCGTTTTCTTCGTCTTCGGCGAGCAGGACTATTCGTTTGCTGTCCATGTACCATCACTCTCATCTGTAAAAGACGAAAACGATAGGGCTTTCTCTCTCTTTATTTTGCGTACGGCATTCTACTAGGAGGAACTCTTATTATACATCAGGTTGCAACCGAGGGAATTCAGCCGTAGCGTCCCTCATCTCTGTGGGCCTTGTCCTCACCGGGGAGAAATCCACTGAACAAAAAACGTGACCTGCCCGACCATTATGACGCAGAGGGGAAGCGTTTATTATATTGAATGAGTAGAGTCACTCCGAAAATCCAGGAGTTAGCCCAACGTATCGTTACTTACGAAACGAAGGCTTCCAAGTCTCCGCAAGCCAAGGCCACGGCAGTGTTTCAGCTGTTTGACGAGCTGCGTCCGCATTTGACTCCTCTCATGGGAAGTGCCGGATATGCCGCCCTGCTGGCTCGCGCCCTTGCGATCACCAAGGCGGAATCCATCACGCTTTCTGAAGTGCAGGTAAAAGCGGATGGAACTCTGGACGGCTTCGACAAGCTTCACGTGCAGATTGGACCGGAGGAAATCTTGAACAACATGACGCTCATGCTCGCCCACTTGCTGAGCCTGCTGGTGACTTTTATCGGCGAAGACTTGACCCTGCGCTTGCTCAGCGAGGGGTGGCCGAAGCTGTCTCTCATGAATTTGGTTGGTGAAGGAGGTAAGAATGAAAAACAAAAATAAGACGGTGAAACCTGTAAAGAACGTCGTTCGCCCACCCAGGAAAGTAGTGATTCGAAAACTGCTGACGGGCGTTCGCGGGCTCGATGACATCGTCGGCGGCGGCATTCCAGAATTCTCTTTCAATATTATCGCCGGCACCCCGGGCTGCGGGAAGACCACGCTCGCCCACCAGATCGTCTTCGCCAATGCGACGCCACAGAAGCCCGCGCTTTATTTTACCGTCCTGGGCGAACCCGCCATGAAGATGCTGCGTTACCAGCAGCAATACTCTTTCTTTGACGAAGCGAAGGTGGGCAAGGCGATCCGCTTTATCAATCTGGCGGATCTGGTCATGGAGAAAGATTTGAATACGGTCATGGAGGAGATCATTAAGCATGTCACCACGATCAATCCCGGTGTCGTGGTGGTCGATTCCTTCCGCACCGTGGCACGCAAAGCCACAAGCACTCCCGGTGAAATGGAGATGCAGACATTTATCCAGCGCCTCGCGCAGTTTCTGACCAGCTGGGAAGCCACCACCTTCCTCGTCGGCGAATATGTCGAGGAAGAATTGCGCGACAACCCGATCTTCACGATCGCGGATGGCCTGTTCTGGCTCTGGCAGGTGAGGGAAAGAAACTCCGTCGTCCGCAAACTGCAGGTCATAAAGCTCCGCGGGCAGGCCTCCGTGCCTGGATTGCACACCATCCGCATTGGCGATCACGGCATGCAAGCCTTCTCACGCACGTTGGGGTTGGTCGGTAAAAAAACAAAACTCTCCGGGACGCGTCGTCTTTCCATCGGCATCGCCGAATTGGACAAAATGCTCGGCGGCGGCATTCCCGAAGGGGATAGCATCCTCGTCGCGGGTCCATCGGGGACGGGTAAATCCGCTCTGGCGACGCAATTTATCGCCGAAGGGCTGCGCAAGGGTGAACCGGGTATTATCGCCGTCTTCGAAGAACGTCCCATCGGCTACACGCAACGAGCCCGCGGCTTTGGTTTAAATTTAAAAACGCCGCAGGAGAACGGAACCCTCGAGATTCTTTACCTCCGTCCGCTCGACCTTTCGGTGGATGAAACCATGCAGGAGATTCTCGATGCCGTGGACAGGATCGGCGCGAAACGGTTGGTAATCGATTCGCTCGTCGGTTTCGAGATGGCGCTGGCACCCGGGTTCCGCGCGGACTTTCGCGAATCCCTTTACCGCATGATCTGCGCCTTGACCAATGCGGGGATTACCATTCTAAGCACGGTCGAGGTGGAGGATACCTTTACCGCGATGCCGTTTAGTCATTACGCGATTTCATTTCTCACCGACGACATTATCCGGATGCGTTACGTGGAGATCGACGGGCAGCTGCGCAAAATCATGGTCGTGATCAAGATGCGCGGTGGCAATCACAGCAAGGACATCCGCGAATATGTCATCACGGACAAGGGCATCGTGGTCATTCACCCACGTCAAACCGATTATACCCAACTGACCAGTGGGTTGCCGCGGAAGCTTGGCCAGGAGCATGAGGCCGCGCCGGAACCGAAGGAGAGAAAATGAAAGCTCCACGCATCTAAAGATGAAAGCTCCAAGCACCAACATCCAAGCTCCAGAGAAACTTCAAGCAATAAGCTTTAACGCTCCTGTTGCGCACTTAGCTTTGGAGGTTGAAGGTTGGAGCTTCCCTGGAGCTTCGATGTTGGTTCTTGTAGCTTCTTTCCGCCTATGTCCGTAAAACCGACAGACGTTTCTGCCCCTCCGCTGACCGCCGACTTGCCCGGCCTTTGCCTTGCCATCACCGAGCATGCGCCGCTGCCGATCGCCACGGTCGATGGCGCCACGCACATCCTTCGCTACGTCAATCCGGCTTTTTGCCACCTCATGGAGATGTCGAGGGAGGAACTCCTCGGAAAAGCGATCTCCGAAATACTGCCGGCTAAAGACCAATGCATGACATTGCTCGACCAGGTTTATCGCCAAAAAAAATCGATAAGTCACATCGAACAGGAAAAAGACAAGCCGCATCCCGTCTTCTGGTCCTACCTGATGTGGCCGGTGGTGGCGAATGAACTGCTCGTCGGCGTGATGATCCAGGTGACAGAGACCGCGAAGCTCCACGGAGACACCGTCGCAGTGAACGAAGCGCTAATGATTGGTTCGTTACGGCAGCATGAGCTCACGGAGGCCGCAGAGAATTTGAACGCGCAACTGCTCAGGGAAATGACGGAACGCCAGAAGATGGAGCTGCTCCTTTCGGAACGGGCGCGTCTGCTGGACCTGAGCAACGATGCCATTATCGTACGAAACTTCGAGGGCGAAATCATTTACTGGAATCATGGCGCCGAAGAGCTTTACGGCTGGTCACGGGAAGAGGCCGTTGGACAGGTCATTCATTCCTTGCTCCAGACCCAATTTCCAACCGACCTGAAGCACATTACCGAGGAACTGAACCGTAACGGCCGCTGGACAGGCGAACTGAAGCAAACCAAACGTAATGGCCAGCACATCATCGTGCTCGCGCGCAAGTCGCTTGACCGCGATGCCCGGGGAAACCCAGCCGGGGTGCTGGAAAGTATCACGGACATCACTGAACGCATGAGAGTCAAGGAAGCCTTGCGCGCCTCCGAAGAACGCTATCGCACCTTGTTCAATTCGATCGATGAAGGCTTTTGCGTCATCGACATGATTTTCGATCAACACCAAAAGCCAGTGGATTACCGCTTTTTGGAAGTGAACCCGAGCTTTGAGAAGCAGACCGGCTTACCGGATGCGACCGGCCACTGCATCAGCGAACTCGTCCCTGGTTTCGAAACGCTTTGGTTTGAACTTTACGGCAAGGTCGCCTTGACCGGCGAACCTGTCCGGCTGGCAGCGGAAGCCAAGGCGATGGGCCGGTGGTTTGATGTTTTTGCTTTCCGGCTGGGCGGACCGGAAAGCCGCAAAGTCGCCGTTCTTATCAACAACATCACCGAGCGCATGTTGACCGAGGAATCGTTGCGCACGAGCCGCGCAGAAATCAGCCACCACGCAGAAGTCCTGGAAACACAGGTCGTCGATCGCACCGTCAAATTGGGGGACTCCATCCGATCGTTGGAGAGCCTGAACTATACCATGGCCCACGATCTGCGCGCGCCGATTCGTGCCATGATGTCATTTACCGCCGCCATGGTCGAAGACGTTCCCCTGGATGACACGGGTAAAATGTATGCCGAAAAAATTAACCGGGCCGCCCAACGGATGGACCAACTCGTGACTGATTTGCTCGCCTACGGTGAGCTCTCCCACATTCCCTTTCCTCTTCGCTCTCTTGATTTAGGCACACAGGTTGAAGCATGCCTGAAGGAAAACGCCCCACGCATCGAGGCTCTCCAGGCCCGGATTGAAGTTCGTGAACCCCTGCCGACCGTTTCCGCCAGCGAAACGCCGCTGCAACAGATTTTGTCCAACCTTCTGCTCAACGCCCTCAAGTTCTCCCGGCCCGGAGTCACACCTCAAGTGATTATTCGTGCTGAAACCCGCGCTGGCGTCGTTCGGCTTTGGGTGGAAGACAACGGCATCGGCATCGAGCCACAATATCAAGAGAGAATCTTCGGAGTTTTTCAGCGTCTCCACACGACCCAGGAATATCCCGGCACCGGCGTCGGCCTGGCCATCGTGAAGCGAGCCGTCGAACGCATGGGTGGCCGCGTTGGCGTCGAATCTGAGCTGGGCAAGGGCAGCCGGTTTTGGATTGAGCTGCCTGCGGCGAAAGCAGGGCCATTCTTTCCGTCGACTCTCCCCACCGCCATTTAGTTAAGCCCCGAAAGCGGCAGAGGACTGCCGCAGTCCAAGACGCTTCGCGACCGCCAAGCCGCTCCACAACTCCGCGTGGTTTTGGACTGCGGATGTCCTCTGCCGCTTTTCGCCCGCCGTGCATACCTCTCTCAGGCTTCCCGCCTATGGCCCTTCTCCAGCCCCGCCTTATCGTGTGTAACGTTGACCTATGCAACCACCCGAATTGACCATCATCCTTGTCGTCGAGCATAACGAAGCCGATGCGGAGCACCTGCTTCACTCCCTGGCCAACCTGCAACGCCCGTATCGATTGGAACGGGTTTCCAGCAGCGAAGCGGCGATCGATTATCTCAGCGGAGCGGGTCCTTACGCCGACCGGGAGCGCTTTCCCTTTCCGGCGCTGGTGCTTCTGGACATGCAATTGCCTCAGACCAGCGGGAGTGATCTTCTGGATTGGCTCAAGCAACACCAGGACCTTAACCCCATGCTGGTCCTGATATTGAGCAACGGAAGTCTCGCTTACACCGGCAAGTCCATGGAGACCCATGGCAACGTGACCATCTCCTACTTGCCATTTCTGAAGCCACTGGGCCGGGAAATCGTCGCCGCCATGCACGATTTATTCGAGGTTTGGAACGCCATTTCCAAACAACTCGTCGGTGTGCCGGCAACCTGAACGCCCTTGCCATTGGAATAAGGCGAAATGTTTTCCCTCTCTGCACAGATGCAGGAGTCGGGGAGATGAGTTGCTCTAATTGTAGGGGCGCTTTTCCCACGCGGAAATACGTTTTTGAGGGATCATGAAAAACTTCAACCCCGTGTTGCGAACGGCGGAGGTCAGTTTAATTTTTATCAATACTCACGTGAGTTCATCGTGACATCCCCGCGCGAGCCACAAGTCTCTTTATGAAACGGACCATTTCCTTCATCCTCGTCGTTGATGACAGCGAGGACGACTGCACGCTCATTCAGCGCGCCTTCCGTAAAACCGGCATGACCGATCCCATCCAGTTCGTCGGCTCTGGCAACGAGGCGGTGGCTTACTTTGCGGGTGAAGGTGCTTTTGCCGACCGCACGCGGTTTCCCTATCCCTCCATCGTCATCACGGATCTGAAGATGGCGCATGGTGATGGCTTTCACGTGCTCCAACATCTCAAGTCGCATCCCGATTTCGCCGTCATCCCAGTGATGGTGCTATCCGCGTCGGCTGACCCGGACGATATCAAGCGCTCCTATTTACTCGGGGCAAGCTGTTACATGGTCAAACCGCAGACAGCTCCGGAACTGCAAGCACGCCTGAAGCGGTTCTACGATTTCTGGATGGATTGCGAAGTACCGGACGTGGACATCACCGGCAAACAACTCCACACCGAAAGCAGCGGCAAGCTGGGCGCGCGGTTCGCGGTGAATAACTAAATCGAAATTGGTGCTAAAACATCCTGCGTGAATCGTGCGCCCAGCTTCCCCTCGCTGCTGGTCCGTGTGCGCTTCCCGTTCACGTCTATCTGCGGCACTTCACACTCCACCCAAAAGTCATAGAAGAGTCCCAGAAAGCGTTCCAATTCCGCGGGCTTCGACGGCTTTCTCGCATAACAACTCGCCCCCAGGCAATAGGCACGCTTGATATCGTCCAGATCGTCCGAATTGGAGAACATGAGGACCGGAATCACGGCCCACTCGGGATGGGCCTTGAGATAGGCGAGCACGCTGAAGCCGTCCCCAGGCGACATCTTCAACCCGGTGATCACGATGGATGGATAAGGGAATTCCTTCCGGTGCGCATATTTCCCATCGCCCTTGAAGTAAGCGATGGCTTCGTTGCCCGAATCAACAAATCGCAACGGACCAGTCAGGCCGTTTTTGAGGAGGGCACGTTCAATAAGTCGACAATCATCTTCACAATCATCAACGATGAGCATGGCGAAATATCCAAGTCTCATAACTGGATCCTTTCAGGCTGGCCGACATGGGGAAACAAGGGAGAAGCAAGCATAACTGAGGGAATGTCGTGGCGATCAGGTTATCGCGCAAGGGGATATCGTTCCTAACTTTTACCGCCCAGAGCGGGACAGCACTGGCATAGCTTTTTTTACAAAATCAGTTTTCTCCTGCTAAAACTACTAAAGTTTCTTCAAATGTTTGAGTGGAATGTCTTTGGGAAAGACAGTCGGTGGATGGCTCCGGGGCGAAAGGAGCGCGACGTTTACGTCGCTTCAACGTGGTCACTCGAGCAGGCTCTGCGAATTCCCCAAGATTTTCGTCAGTCGTGCAGTCAAGCGGCATAAATGCCGCGCTCCTTTCCACAGAGCGGCCGACCCGGATCCTATTAGGTTCCGTTTGCAAATCGCGACGCATGCCGCACAAGCACAGATGAACCATCCGCGATGAAGGCAGACGCTGGCGTCGATGACAGGCTCGCAACAAAGGCCTCGCCATAAAGCGTGGAAATATCCGCTTCCAATGCCGTCTCTGCGGCGGGCCAGACATTCCAGCGGGAATGTTCAACCTGATATTCGCTGCATGTCGACCCGCGGGCCGTATAACCCCAATAATGTTCGGTGATGAACTCTTCCAGCGATCCGCTCTCAATCAGTTTTGGCTGCCCTTCGCCTTTCGCACGCACTGATTCCCATCCTCCTTGACGTTGCCATCCGTATTCGACGCGAAGGTTCTCCGTACTCTGAACGATACTATGCCGCATCGGGAGCGCAGTGTAAGGCTCGCCATAAAAGGTGCGCGCGACAAACGCGATTGCCCGGCGTGGAACCAATTCCCGAATAAAGACGACACCACGCCGCACACTGTCCCCCATCTGGCGACGAACATAAAATCGAAGATTCACTTCCTCGAAGTTACGGTAAAAAGGAAAGGCGCAGCCGAACACTTTAGTGTTTAGAAAACGAAATCCCACCACACTGACAAAAGTATCTCCTCGATAGAAGTCCAACTCCGTGCCACAGGGGAGAAAAGGTTTCAACATCGAAGGGTCCACCACATAATTCAGCATCACCAGATGCCGCCAGTCAGCAGTGAGAAATGGACGAGGTGTCATGGTGTCTCTGAACCTTTGACCGGCCGAACCGCGAGACCGCACGCCTTTGAAAAACGAAAGCGGTTCCGTGCAAACGCTCGATAGCTTCCATCAAATATCTGCCGAAGTCCCGGCGTGCAGGCGAGAAGAAACAGCGGGTAAGCCCACCAGATGCGGCGCATCAGATAGCGATAGACGTCGGCGCCTTGCACCACGACACCATCCACCAGCAACAAACGCAGATCGTCCAATAGGGCAGTGTTAGAAATCTGAAGTCGTTCGGACACCCACGACTCCTGCAATGCTGCGATATCATAACCACGACGCCTCAATGTTGGTGCCCAGAACGGAATCCACCGACGACAAAACCCGCAGGAGTCGTCGTAGAGCACCCAACCTTTTACAGATTCATTCTGCATTTGTGAAAATCTGTGCAATTCGTGTCGAACTTTTCCACGTCAGTTTCCACGTCCCGCTAGGATTTCAAACTATGACGCTGGCAATTTCCAGCCGCCGCCCAGGGACCGATACAGGGTCACTGCATTCAGCAAACGCGCCGCTTGGAACTGCAACAAGTTTTGCTGCGCCGCGTAAAGGTCCTGCTGCGCGAGGAGAACGTCGACGTAACTATCGACGCCTTGCCGATAGCGCGCGTTGGTCAGATCAAACCGTTTTTGGAATGCATTCAACAACAGCTCCTGCGCTTTGAGTTTTTCATCCAGAATAGAACGAACGGCCAGTCCATCCGCTACTTCGCGAAAGGCGGTTTGAATCGCCTTTTCGTAATTGGCGATTTCGATTTCCTTGTTGATCTTCGAGACCGCCGCCCTGGCACGGGTTCCACCGACGTCAAAAATAGGAACGCTGATCTGTGGGGCAAAACTCCAGATCAACGAGGGGCCGCTGAACAGATCCGTCAGTTTCGCGCTGGCCGTTCCGGCGGAGCCAGTCAGCACAATTCGTGGAAAGAACGCGGCCTTGGCAGCGCCAATATTTGCGTTGGCGGCTTTCAACGTATGTTCGGCGGCGAGAATGTCCGGACGCCGCTGCAATACTTCAGACGGAATTCCGACCGGCAAATCAGTAAGCAGATGTTGGTCGCGTAACGCCTGGCCGGGAGGAAGATCCTTGGGCAAAGATTGTCCGACCAGAACAACGAGCCGGTTTTCTGATTCTGCCAACAATTGAAGAAAGCTGGCCGCATTGACACGCACTGTTTGTACCTGCCCTTCCGCTGTTCGCAGTTCCAACTCGGACGCAGCACCCGCTTCGAAGCTTCGTTTGATCAGATCGTAGGAGGCTTGAACGGTCTTCAGAGTCTCGCGCGCCACGGTTCTGGCTTCCCGCAAGCGCACTTGAGTCAAATACTCCGAAGCCACTTGGGAGACGAGCGCGATCTGCACGCTCTTGCGGGCTTCGTCCGTGGAAAAATATTTTTCCAACGCTTCCTGTTTCAAACTTCGCACGCGACCGAAAAGATCCACCTCATACGCCGCACCTACCTCGATGTTATAGGTCGTCTGGACTGCGCCTCCATTGAACGTGGAAGTAGCGCCCGAGAACTTTTGGTGCGTCACGCTGGCATCGCCTTGGACGCCTGGATACAACGCAGCGTTTTGAATGCGATACTGAGCGCGCGTTTGTTCCACTCGTAACGCGGCGATTCGCAGATCGCGATTGTTCTTCAAAGCAAGCTCGATCAACTGTTGCAACTGCGGGTCGTCGAAGAAATTCCGCCATTCGATATCCGCTGCGGCGTTGGTTGTCCCGCTCTGCTTAACACCGTTCGGCCATGCATCGCTCACCGGCGCTGGCGGTCGATCGTACTTCGGCGTTAGCGTGCACCCAGCCACGAGCGCACCGACTCCAAGAATGAAAAGAGTGTGCTTCATATCGTTTGGTCCTTGCTGCCTAAAGCTACGTGTGTTCCGGGACGCTTTATCTGTCCTTTGAAAATGCGCCGGACGACGACGTAAAATACCGGAATCATAAATATGCCGATGGCCGTCGCCGCCAACATTCCTCCAGCGACGCCGGTGCCGATGGCGTTGCGGCTCGCGGAACCCGCGCCCGTGCTGATCACCAGTGGCATCACGCCGAGAATAAATGCGAACGAGGTCATGAGAATCGGCCGCAACCGCAAGTGCACCGCCTCGAGCGTCGCCTCGATTAAACCTCTACCCTCGGCTTGTAGATCCTTTGCGTACTCAATAATCAAAATAGCATTCTTCGTCGCGAGTCCGACGGTCGTCAGCAGCCCCACTTTGAAATAAACATCGTTCGGCAACCCACGCAAACTCGCGGCGAGCAACGCGCCTAACACACCTAGCGGCACGACGAGAATAACCGAGAGCGGAATCGACCAGCTTTCATAGAGCGCCGCCAGGCAGAGGAACACCACGAGCAAGGAAATGGCATAAAGCGTCGGCGCTTGCGAACCAGACAACCGTTCCTCGTAGGATTGACCCGTCCATTCAAACCCAATTCCAGCGGGCAATTGATTGATCATCTTTTCCATTTCGATCATGGCGTCGCCCGTGCTTTTTCCGGGAGCCGCCGCGCCCACGATTTCGTAGGAAGGAAAGCCGTTGTAATTCTGCAACTGCGGTGAACCGTAGACCCATCTCACCGTCGTGAAGGCGGAAAGTGGAACCATGCTTCCGGTGCGATTACGAACATAGATGTTCTTCACGTCATCGGGAGACATCCGGAATGGCGCGTCCAGCTGAACAATCACGCGCTGAACGCGATTGCCGTTGATAAAGTTATTTACGTAAGCGGAACCAAAACTGGTTTGCATCGTGCTATTGATGTCGCCGAGCGCCACACCGAGGGCGCTGGCTTTACCTTCGTCCACGTCGATCTTAAGTTGCGCGGCGTCTTCCAAACCTTGCACGCGAGTGCCCATGATGAGTGGATTCTTCGCGGCCATGCCCAAGAGCTGATTGCGGGCGTCCAATAACTTCGCGTGCCCGAGACCAGCGAGATCCTGCAATTGCAAATCGAATCCCGTGGAGTTACCCAACTCCGAAATCGCAGGCGGATTAAGCGGGAAGATAATCGCGTCCTTGATGGAGGAAAACTTTCCCGCGGCGCGCGCGATGACAGATTGCACGGTGTGTTCAGCACCTTTGCGTTTGCTCCAGTCTTTGAGTCGTCCGAAGGAGAGCGCGGAATTCTGGCCACGTCCGTTGAAACTAAAACCGGCGACAGTGATAAAGCTTTCGATCTCCTGCTGCTTCAGAAAATATTCCTCCACCTCTTTCAGAACTGTGTCCGTTCGTTCCTGCGTCGCGCCCACCGGCAGCTGAATGTTGGTGATGAAGTAACCCTGATCTTCCGCGGGCAAAAACGACGAGGGCATCTTCACGTAAATCAGACCGACCAAACCGACAATCACGACGAAGACGATCATGGAGATCCAGTTGTGTTTCAGGATTTGACCAATCGACGATTGGTAACTGGTGGTCGCTTTCGCGAAACTACGATTGAACCAACCGAAGAATCCGCGCTTCTCGTGTTTGTGTCCCTTGGGAATCGGTTTCAATAATGTCGCGCACAGTGCGGGCGTCAGCGACATCGCGAGAAAAACGGAGAACAACATCGAGGAGACGAGCGATAAAGAAAACTGCCGGTAGATCGTTCCGACCGACCCGCTGAAAAACGCCATCGGAATAAAAACCGCGACAAGTACGAGCGAGATTCCGATGAGCGCGCCGGTGATTTGACCCATCGCTTTGCGTGTCGCGTCCAAAGGCGAAAGCCCTTCTTCGGCCATGATGCGCTCCACATTTTCCACAACGACAATGGCGTCATCGACGAGGATGCCGATGGCCAACACCATGCCGAACATCGTCAAAACGTTGATTGAAAACCCGAACGCCAACATCGCGCCGAATGTCCCAAGGAGCGCCACCGGAACGACAATCGTAGGAATGAGCGTGGCGCGAATGTTTTGTAGAAACAAATACATGACGAGGAACACCAGGATGATGGCTTCGACGAGAGTCTTGAGAACTTCTTCGATGGAGATCTTCACGAACGTCGATGTATCCAACGGGTAGTCGACGCGGACTCCGGGCGGGAAGAATTTGGAAAGGTCAGTGACTTTCTTACGCACGGCTTCAGCGGTGTTCAACGCATTGGCTGAAGGGGAGAGTTTGATCGCCACGGCGGAAGAGAGATGCCCGTTCACACGCGCTTTTGTCCCGTAGTTTTCCGCGCCGAGCGCCACACGCGCCACGTCTTTCAACAGAACACGAGAGCCATCGGGATTGGTGCGTAAAAGAATATTCTCAAACTCGGGCACGGTTCGCAGCGTGGTGCGCCCCTGCATAATCACGTTGAGCTGTTGTCCCGGCATGGCGGGATTGGCTCCGATTTGACCCACCGGCACCTGCTTGTTTTGATTTTCAATCGCGGTCGTCACATCGGCCGCGGTGAGATTGAAGCTATTTAATTTATCCGGATTCATCCAGATGCGCATGGCGTATTGCGAACCGAACATGTTCGCTTCACCGACGCCCGAAACGCGCCGGATCGGATCGAGAACACTCGAAGCGATATAGTTGCCCAACGCGACTTCATCGAGGCTGTCGTCGGTCGTAGACAGCGTGAAGAACATCATGAAATTACGCGTGGCCTTCGCGACGACGACACCTTGTTGCTGCACGGTTTGCGGCAGACTGGGCGTGGCGAGTTGAACTTTGTTTTGCACCTGGACCTGGGCGGTATCGGGATTGGTTCCCGGCAGGAAATACAATGTGACGGTCGCCAATCCGGCCGCGTCGCTGCTCGACGACATGTAAAGGAGATTGTCGATGCCGTTGAGTTGTTGCTCGATAATGGTCGTGACGGTTTCCTGCAATGTCTCGGCCGATGCGCCGGCGTAATTCGCGGTCACTGAGATGGACGGCGGCGCGACACTCGGATACTGGGCGATCGGCAATTGCGTAATTGCCAACCCGCCGAGCACCATGATGAGGATGGAAACCACCCAGGCGAAAACAGGACGATCAATAAAAAAACGTGCCATGATGGTTCCTTATTTGGATTTGGTTTGCGCTTCCGGAGCCACGTAGGGAACTGGATTGACCACCGAACCAGGAGGCGCCTTCTGCGAACCTTCCACGATGATGCGTTCGCCAGCTTTCAAACCTTTAGCCACAACAACTTTGCTGCCCTCTGTTCGATCGATTTCGATGGTTCGGGCTTCGACTTTATTTTCATCATTGACGACCAGCACAGTCGAGGAACCCGCTGCACCGCGAGCAACCGTGCGTTGAGGAATGGTGATCGCATTCGTGTTAACGCCTTCAACAATCCGCCCGCGGGCAAACATGCCGGGCATCAAAAGGTTTTGCGGATTAGGAACAACCGCGCGAAGTCCGATCATCCCCGTCGTCGGGTCGACAGCGATATCGGAGAACAATAGTTTACCCGGCTGCGGGTAGATCGTCCCGTCTTCGAGGATCAACGTGATGCTCGCTTCTCCGGAAGTCACACTCTGGAGCGAACCCTTTTCCACGGCTCGTTTCAGCCGCAACAGTTCCGTACTGGATTGGGTAAAATCAAAATAAACCGGATCGAGTTGGCGAATAATGGCGAGTTGAGTGGCTTCCGTGGCGCTGACCAAGGCGCCTTCTGTCACGAGTGCTTTTCCGATGCGCCCGGAAATCGGTGCGATGACTTGCGCGTAACCCAAATTCAATTCCGCCGTTTGCACCGCGGCCTGTGTCGCGAGCAATTCCGCTTCATTCTGGCCGAGAGCCGCCGTGGCTTCGTCGTAAACCTGTTTGCTGATCGCGTTGATTTTGACCAACTCTTCGTAGCGCGCGACACGAGCTTTCGCTGCCTTCAAGGTGGCTTCGGTTTTGGCCGTAGCCGCCTTGGCACTGGCGAGAGCGGCCCGGAGCGGCATCGGATCAATCTCAAACAAGAGCTGGCCCTCTTTGACATTCGATCCTTCCTCGAAGACTCGCTTCAAGAGAACGCCGGTGGCGCGCGCACGAACTTGCGCCTCACGCATCGGATTGATTCGCCCGGGAAGTTCAGTCGTATGATTCACAACCTCGGAAGCGACCGTCACAACAGAAACTTCGGCAGGAGGACGCGGCGGCGGCGCGGATTCTTTTTTCCCGCAGGCCGTGAGGAATGCAGCGAGCGAAAATGGAACAACGCAAAGCAGCGCCTTTGAAACGATTGAGTTCATATAAATTTAAGAAGAAGTC
>JAQGOU010000246.1 GCA_028293445.1 Verrucomicrobiales bacterium
CGAAGAGGTAGTCGATCCGGATAACAATATCAAAGAATCGAACGAAACAAATAATACCAGCCGCATCCTGATTGACCTGGCGACAAAACCGGCCTCCAACGACAATTTCACCAATGCCACATTAATCCCGGGTCTCACCGCTGGCCTGTTCGGGGCCAATGTTCAGGCTACGAAAGAAACCGGTGAACCCTTCCATTATTCCGACGCAGGCGGCTCTTCGGTTTGGTACAAGTGGACCGCCCCGTCCACGATGAATGTGACGATCACGACGGAAGGAAGCCTCTTTGACACAGTTCTTGCCGTCTATCGCGGGACGGCCGTGAATGCGCTCACGTTCGTAACCAACAATGATGATGTCAGTTCCAGCAACAACAGTTCTCGCGTTACGTTCAGTGCCACCAACGGGACCACGTATCGAATTGCGGTCGACGGCTTCGGCTCAAACCCAGCTTATAGTGGCACCTTCCAACTTAATTTTAATCCGGCTCTGAACGACAATTTCGCCAGCGCAATCGTTCTGACAGGAAATTCCGGGACCACTTCCGGGAGCAATCGCGGTGCAGGCAAACAGGGTGGAGAACCGAAGCACGCGGGAGTCACGGGCGGCAAGTCCATCTGGTACAACTGGACGGCGCCCACTACTGGTCCGTTCGTTTTCGACACGCTGGGCAGCAGTTTTGATACGTTGCTCGGCATTTATACCGGGAACAATGTCAATGGCCTCACCACTGTCGCCTCAGATGATGATTCAGGCGGCGCCGGGACGAGCGGTGCCACGTTGAACGCAACCAGTGGTGTCACGTATCGCATCGCTGTCGATGGAAAAGCTGGCGCGAACGGTATTGTTAATCTCAACTGGCTTGGGCCCGGTCTTCCCACAATCGCTGCACAACCGCTCGCCACAAATAATTTTACCGGTTCATCCGTCGGTTTCCGCGTCGTCGCGGTCAGTTCATCACCGTTGACCTATCGCTGGATGTTCCAGGGAAGTAACCTTACGGATAATGCTGTGGTTTCGGGTTCGACGAACGCGAATCTGTTACTCACGGGGATTTCTACAAACAACCAGGGTACTTACACGGTGAGAATCTCCAACAGTTCCGGTTCCATCACGAGCGCGCCGGCCAACCTGATCGTGCTCGATAGTTCGCGCGCTGTTTTCGTCGAAGAACTCGAGGGAGACATGGGTGGCGTATTGAATGTCCCTATTCAGATGCAGGCGTTGGGGAATGAGCACGCGTTAAATTTCAGCCTGCTGTTTAATCCCGACATTCTCAGTCATCCACGAATTACGAATAGTCCGGTCGGTGCGACGATTTCTGTGTTCACGAATTCCGTGTCGGCGGGACAGTTCGGCGTAACGCTGATGCTGCCCACAAATCAAATCGTCGCTCCCGGAACACCGGAATGGGCGCGCGTATTGTTTGACGTCGTGACTGGACTTCCCGAGGGAACCACGACCCAAATTGGTTTTGGCGATGTGCCGATTACCCGGGCAGTTTCCGCGACGAATGGCGCAACGCTCACCGCCTTGTTCGCCGCCGGACAGGTGACGTTGCACTCGATCCCTACCGTAGAAACAGGCACCAGACTGCCGGACAAGCGTTATCAACTCCTGCTGAACGGCATCATCGGACGCAACTATTGTATCGAAGCCTCCAGCAACTTAACGGCCTGGGTCCCGATTAATACCAACCAAATTGGAACCAATGGCGCCCTGCTCTTCATTGATAATCAGGCCACCAATATCGCCAACCGCTTTTACCGCGCCTGGTTGTTGCCGTAACCAGCCCTCACACGATCGCCCCAACCAAACGCCGTCGTCCGGGAAAAATAATTCAAAAGAAGAATTTTCTTTTCGGCTCCTTTGTGGTTTTTTTTCGTTCCACATTTTATGAGCCAATACAAAGTTCTCGTCGTCGGAATGGGCAAGCGCGGCATGCACCACGCCACCAGTTTCAACGCCAACCCGAAGTTTAAAGTCGTCGGCATTTGCGATATCGATCAAACCCGTTTGAATGACGCCGCCGCCAAGCTCGGTGGTCCAGAAACCAGCCTCGACGCCCCAGCCCTCGCCAAGAAATTGCAGCCGGACGTTTTCTGTTTCTGCACGCTCCCGAATCTCCGCATGCCGATGATCAAGGCAGCCGTGGATTCCGGCGCGAAGCTCATCGCCTTTGAAAAGCCAGTCTCCCTGACCAGTGCTGAGATGATCGAAATTCGCGACATGCTCCGCAAAGCGGGCGTCAAAGCGGTGGTCAGCCATCAGCACCGTTACGGCACCCATTATCAAAAAGTAAAAGAAATCGCTGCGAGTGGTCAGCTCGGTCGGGTCCACACTGTTTACGCTTCGGCCACGGGCTGGATGACACACATGCTTTCTCACCTCATCGACTACACGATGTGGTACAACGATTATTCACCGGGCGTCTGGGCGATCGGTCAAGCGGCTGGTAAAGCGAAGTTTTCCGACAATCATCCGTCACCGGATTACATCGCTGGCTTCGTGCAATTCGCCAATGGCGTGCGCGGCATTTATGAATGCGGCGCGGGCGCTCCTGACCAACCGGAAGTCGGCAAATGGTGGGGCAAGAACCGCATGTGCGTCCAGGGTACCGAAGGTTTTGTCGAAGTCCTCACGAACGGCGGCTGGCGCGCGGTCACGAAGAGTGGCGGCTATCAATCCGGCGAAGGCGCGATGAACTACGACGCCGACATGCCTCCTTACATCCAGGAGATGGCTGACTGGCTGGACGGCAAGAAAGTGCATCAATGCAATATCGAACAAGCCTGCCTCGGTGCCGAGGTGATGTTCGCTCTGCAACGTTCCGCTGCCGAAGGTGGCCAGATTCCCCTGCCGCTCACCAAGGGCGCAGACGAACAAGCGCTGCTCAAGAGCAAACTCTCCGATGCCACGGTTCTTGTGTCATTCGAAGGAAACAAGAAGGAATTTGGTTTAGCTTAATTCAGTTCTAATTGATTTCGAGGCGGACGAACGAAAGTTCGTCCGCTTTTTAATTTAGCGGTGTTAAAATTTTTTCCGTGTCCCCTGCCCGAGTTCGTGTTTTATTCCCCGCCGATGGAAGTTATCATTCAACCAGACCAGGACGCAGTCGCTCGACTCGCCTCGCAAATCATTGCCAAAGATCTTCGCGCCAATGCTCATCTCGTGCTCGGCCTTGCAACCGGCCGCACCATGGAAGCGCTTTACCAGTCACTGGTTGGCAAATGTAAGACCGACAAACTTGATTTCTCGCTCTGCACAACTTTTAACCTCGACGAATACGTAGGCCTGGCTGCGGAGGATGCGCATTCGTATCACAGTTACATGTGCAAACATCTGTTCAAGCACGTGAACATTGATATGCGCAACACGCATTTGCCGAATGGACTCGCGACGGATCTGGATGCGGAATGCGTGAATTACGAAAATCTGATCAAGAAATTCGGCGGCATCGATTTGCAACTCCTCGGCATCGGCAAAGCCGGCCACATCGGTTTCAACGAACCACTCTCCGCCCTGCTCTCTCGCACCCGGGTGAAAGCATTAACTCCAACGACGCTCAGCCAAAACGCCACGCTTTTTGACAGTCAAACTGAAGTGCCACGTCGTGCGATCACGATGGGCGTCGGAACCATTCTCGATGCCCGTAAATGTCTGTTGCTCGCGACCGGTATTGATAAGGCTGAAATTATTGCGAAGGCCGTCGAAGGCCCGATCACTTCCATGATTTCCGCAACCGCCTTGCAGCTTCACCGCAAATGCACGGTGGTCGTGGATGAAGCGGCGGCCAGCAAACTGCAGGCGGCTGATTATTACCGTTGGATATTCAACAACGAACCGGAGTGGGAAGAATTCCGGTAGAATGACATGGTAGCTCTTCCCCGGGTTCGGAGTCCCGGCTTTAGCCGGTAAAGCGTCCGAACTTCGGCGCAGGTCGAACTTTTCAAGAACCTCGGCAAATCAACCCCGAACCGGCTAAAGCCGGGACTCCGAACCTGAAAACCTGCCAAAGCTCGATTTCAGCTCCAAATCAACGACTTACAATGCCTCCCGGCGTCGGTGAGACTTTTCTGCGGTTCCCGGGATGGATTTATTTTATTTTTTAAGCCCGTCGCAGCTCCTGCAGCGGACTTTTTTTATTTTTAAAGTGCTCCGCAGTTCCTGCGACGGCTTTCAAAAACTTTTGAAGAGCGTTTCCGGAACGGCGGCGCTTGCTTATTTTTTTTGAAGGTCGTCGCAGGAGCTGCGGAGGACTTAAATAATTTTTCAAACCCATCGCAGGGACTGCGGAGCATTTTTATTATTTTTTAAGCCCGTCCCCGGAACTGCAGCGCCCTTTTATTTTTTTTGAAGGTCATTTCCGGAACCGCAGCCGACTTAAATTATTTTTAAAACCGGCTGCGGCCGGTGAAATCGAGGACAAGAACGCCAGGCACCTTGTGTGCACCCGGCAAAACCGTTGCCCCATTTTCGGAAAGCACGCCGGTTTCGACGGCGAGCGTCGATGAATAACCAGGTCAATTCCGGTCCTGATCCGTCGCTTACCGATTCGTCGCGTGTTGCTGCGGCAATTCGTAAACGCCAAACCATCGCTGGCTGTTCGATGCGGAACCGGTCACTTCAAACGTCACCGGTTTACCGGCTTCCAGCCAGATGCTCGTGACGGTGATCGTTAAGACGCCGTTGCTGTCTTCCTCGTTGTTTTCCATCACTGAGTAACGAACGGTCACCTCATGCGCGGGATGATCCCAGACCGCATCGGTCGTCGTGACGTCGAAGGCCACGGCGGATTTTCCATTCACCTTCAAATAGAATTTCCCAGCAGGACCCGAAAGGAAACCGACGCCGATCGGCAATCGAAAGGTGTAAAACGTTTTCGGTTTCACTTCCTTCAACGGCTCGCTCTGCCAAACCACTTTCGAAGTTCCATCGGTCTGGCGGCAATGCGCCAGCGGCAATGTTCCGAGCCAGCTTGGGTAATCCAATTTTTCCGCCGCACTCACCACACGACTCAATCCATTCATGCCGTCCGCCATGAAGTTCTTGCGCGACTCCGCTGCTTTCTCCGGACTCGCGCTGCCGAATTTGGAGGGCTGCGACTTCACATACGCGATCAGATCCGCAAAGTCCTGCGGTGATTTGCCTTCTTCGAGACCTTCCGGCATGAGGGAGAGAAGAGAGGCCTTCATTGTCGCCACTTGCGAACGTAAAATGTCTTCGTGTCCTCCGCCGCCCTGGACCAGCGTTAAACTCGTCGCCGTTTCGTTCTGAATCACACCGGAGAGAGAACGATCATCCTTCGTCTCGATGTTGTACTGGATAAAGCGCGGTTCGATGATCGCGTTCGGATCGAGAATCGCGGTGAGCAAATAATCAACCGGTTTATCGCCCAACGGCGCGAGGTCGGGCCCGACAGAATTGCCGACCCCTTTCAAGCGATGACAACTCGAACAGGTAGCCGCAAAAAGAGCAGCTCCATGTTCCGGATTTCCTGCCAGTTTCGGAACATCGGCAAACTTCTTCAGGATATCTCCACGGTTACTGGAAAAACTCGGCAAGGCTTTCACCGCGCGTTCTTGAATCCCTTTGTTCGGATGCTTCTGCAACTGCTGACGGTTCACGATCGGAATTTCCGTCGGCGAGATGGTTCTATTCTCCACGGCGGTTAAAAGCGCGCTCACTCCTTCGTCGCGACTCAAAAGAATATCGAGAATGGCTTCGCGCACCGAGGGCGAGTATTGGGTCCAACCGGCGAGCAACAGTTCAGAGACTTTTGGCTGTTGCTGCGCGCGCAACGAAGCGAGTGCGGCCTTTTGCAAACGGCTGTTGCTGGTTTGCGTGCCGAATTCCACGAGTGTCTTCAATTCCCCTTCCCCTTTGGCTCCGGACAACAAGCGCACTGCGGCTTCCCGTTCCGCGAGATTGGCTTTTGTGTTTCTGGCAATGACCCCAGCGCTTTCGATGGCGGCTTCAATGCGTGCCACTGCTTGTTTGAGTTCTGCATTGGAGGAATTAGCGAAGCTCTCAAGGGTCAGTTTCTTGCGGGCCAGCGCTTCCTGAAGGTTCGCGAGAGCGGTCAATTGCCATGTCGGAATGCCGATAGCTTTCTCCGGTGCGATCGCGACGAGGACAGATTCCAGCACGGCGTTATTGTCCGACCCAAACGCCGTCGCAATCAGCTGTCCGGCCAACTCACCCCGATTCGGGGTTTCAGCGGGCGAAGCCAAAACACTCTTCAAGATCTCGCCCGGCTGATGCACCGCCGAACTCAAGACGGCCGCACGCATCCAATGATCTCCCATGTTTTCGCGCGCTAAATCGCCGAGAATTTTTCCAGCGCGTGGGTCATTCCATTCACCCAACATCAGGACGAGTTGAAAACGGACGGCAATATCGGTATCGGTCGCCATCTTTAATAACGCTTCCGCCAACTCGTTGGATTGGCTGAAACGCGTTTCGCTGAGACGAACGGCCTGTCGACGCACGCGCGCGTCAGGATCTTTTAACGCCGAAAGAAGCGTGGCGGGTGTCAACGATTTCAACCCATCCAAAATGCAGAGCGCCTGCACGCGGACCGCGGGATTCTTGCTGCTCGTTGAAAGTTTCACCAGGGCGGTGACGGCTTCCTTGTCCTGTCGTTGATAGAGCTCGCGATGAATCAAATCGCGCGTGATCCCGTTCGGTGTTTCAAGTAATGCCACGAGCTTCGCGGCGGGAAGTTTCGTTAAATCGGTAATCGCGCGGAGTTTTGCTCCCGTCGGGTAGACACGAAAGATGCGGCCCTGGTCGGCACCGGCACGCACGTCCAGTTTCGCGAGCGTTTCCGCCGGGATCCAGCGTGGATGCTCGACGACCTGTCGATACATGTCCGCAATCCACAATGCACCATCAGGGCCGGTGCGGATTTCGGCGGGACGAGACCAGTTATCGACCGACGCAAAGAATTCCTTGTCCTGTTCGTCGTCCGCTTTGTAACCACCGACCGTGATCCCTTCATTTTTGACGATGATGCGGCGAACCATGTTATGCACTGTCTCGCCCGTGAACGTATTCCCATAGAACGCGTCGCCTAACAACGTGTCACGATAAACGCCGAGACCACATGCTGAAGTCGTTCGATTCGCCGATTCCGGATGATTGAATCGTTCCGCGATGTGACTGGATGGGAATAATTTATTCGCCTCCGCAAATGTCGAAACGTTCACGCGCGGTTCTGGTGCGGTGACAAATGGATTGCGCCGCACATAGCGTTCTTCCATGGGAAAGTTCCACGCGAAGTTGCTGTTATCACAACCGAACCAATTACCGAAGTCATCGCGATCGCGACTCTGCTGCGTCAGGCCACTCACCGGTTCAAAGTCGCCAGTGTCGGGATTGAAACGAAAATCGCGTCCGCTCAGTTGATAATCCTTGCCGTTAATTTCGCTGTGAATAGTTCCGCCAAATAAACCGGCGGCGGCATAAACCCAATTATCCAATCCCCAGCGCAGACTGTTCACGCGCGCTTGAAAATTATTGGTGAAGAACCCGGTGTAGAGTTTTTTCACAATGTCCGCCTTGCCATCGCCATTGGTGTCTTCGGCGTAGAGAATGTCGGGCGCAGCGCAAATCAAAACGCCTTTGCGCCATTGCATCGCACCCGTCGGAAACGGAATCCCATCCACGAACGTGGTGGCTTTATCATACTGACCATTATTCTTCGACGAGCTCAGCAATTTGACGCGTCCACCTGGGACCTTGAAGTCGCCATCCATGCCGCAGGGATAATCGTGCATTTCCACGACGAGAAGTTTCCCGTCCGTCATAAAGTCCATCGCCACGGGATCGACAATCTGCGGTTCGGAAGCAGCGAGATCGACCGTGAAGCCCGGTTTAGTACGAATCGTTTTCGGGGCGTCGACTGCGGCCGTCGGCTTCGAACCGTCCGACTTGTTTTCAACGGCCGCGAATTGTTTCGGCATGATCTCGTGAACGGCGGCGATGATCTTGTCTTCGGTGAGTTCGGCAAGACGCGTCGGGCGATCGTAATAGATCATCGCGCCACCGCCTTCATAACCGCCTTCTTTCCAAATGCGTTTTGACGGGATGTAACAAGGGACATCGTTCGCGTAGGCGTTTACCCAAAGACGGCTGGAATCAAATTCTCCTTTCAGGCGCAACGAATAATCGACGACGACTTCACCCGGCAGAAAGACCAGTGCCAGCTGATCCCCGAAATTCCAGGTTTGCACGAGATATGGCAATTCGCTCTGCAACTTTTCGCCGCGTTCCAGGCGCGCGAGATTTTTCTTGGCCGCGTAGGTCACTGCAAAATGCGCCTTCGTATCGGCGATGGTCGCCTGCAACTGTTCCTTTGTCGGCAAGGTATCGAAATCCAGCGCAATTTGTTTCGTGCGGCATTCCAATTTTGCACTCAACGGAGTGAGCTTCGTGAAAAGTAATTCATCAACGGCACCCGTGATTTCCTGGCCGTGTTGCTTGGCGAAATCCATTCCCGGACGCGGTGCGGGATTTGAATCTGCGCCGCAACCCATCACGGTCATCGCGATGGCGCCGGGATGATCGCGTTCAATATATTCCTGCGCGTAACCGGCCCAATCCGCGGAGATATGATTCGGCTGATCTGCCAACGTCGTGCAGTGACAGGCATAATTTACAACCAACCCTCGCACGTGGCCTTCCTTGTCCATCACCTTCAGCACCGGAACATCGTGATCCACCGGACCACCTTTGGTGCGACGGTTGGCGGCGAAGCCAGCTGTGGTTTTGCCCCAGGAAAGAATCGACGCTTTACGATCCTTCAAAGCGATGAGCGCCGCTTTCTCCATGTTGTCCGTCAGCTCTTTCGTGTAGCGATCAATGTGCGCCTGTTCCGACGGGATAATATCGATGCCGAAAATGTTATCCGCCACATGGGCGAGCTTGGGCGCGGTGTGTGTATGCGAGGAACAAACTGCGAATCGATCCGAGGTAATTCCTTTCGAGGCGAGGCGACGAAGCACCTCGGTGCGAATGTGTTCGGGCACCATGCAATTATCGACGGAGATTAAAATCGCCGGACCTTCCTTGTCGTTGCCGATGGCGATGGCTTTCGCGAAAAGATGTTGAGCAACCCCTTCGGATTCCGTTTTACGCGCGAGATAACCGTGCAGGCGAATAGGATAATCCGGCGTCACATCCACTTTGGCCATACCGACCGAATATTGCTGAGCGTTGGAATCGATCGGCGCTCCGAGGACCTTCGCGGCGCGCGCGCGAAGTTTCTCATTTGCAGTCCGCTGAAGTTTTACCTTCCGCTCTGTCCCTAAGATATTGGAGGCAATTTTCTTCTGCTCGATGGCTTCGAGCAACGCCGCGATTCTTGTGTCATCGCGCAATAATGCGTCCAAGGCAAAATTGCGGTTCTTTTCCGTGAGGTTCTCCAGGTTCGCAAGCAACAGGGCCACGGCCTTCTTCGATTTAATATCGCCGAGAGCGCAAACCGCTCCCTGCTGCAATTCCGCATTCGCTCCTTTAGCGAGATATTTTGAAAGCCGTTGACCACTATGCTCAAAAGCATCGACGCCCAGGATCCGGAGCGCATCGTAACGCGTGCCGGTTTTTACCTTTTCATTTTCCGCCATCGCAGCGGCGCTATCCAGCAATGGGCTCCAACGCAGTTTCAATTCCTCATCCAGGCGCAGCACTTCGGCCACGCGTTCGGCGGGCCAAATGTTTTGCAGGGTTAACCCATTGATAATTCCCCCACCAATGACGACGGCCTGCCAGTCGCGCAAGGGCTCACCGGGTTTCGGCATCGACACGCGCAGCAAAGCGACGAGCTCCCGTCCGTCGTTACGTTTGCCGGCATTGATCGCGGTTCGCCAGATCCACGGGATGCGTTTGTATTCTTCCGCTGAATCATTCGCCGGGAGATTCCGGGCCAGGGCTGAGACGAGTTCGGCGGCTTCGCCCGTGTGAGTCGCGATAATTTTTTCGCGGTCGGCGTTGGAGGTTGAGCCATCAAGAATTTGCGCGGCCGCCTCGGGAATGGAATCGGCGGATGCCAATTTCGCGAGGCAAAAAGTGAAAGCCAAAATGAGAAACAGGCGTCTGATATTCATGAGCGGTTTCGAGTGTATGTAAAAATAATGATTAGTCCAAGATTTCGGCAATTCCGTATTCATTCAGTAAGAAAGTCTGCTCTTGCTCCGTGCTATCCATATCCATCCGTGGTTGATCCCCTTTTGAGGCTGAATGGCTCAACGGTTTTAGAAGCGCAACCCGCCGGACTTATTCAATCCTTTCCGCATTCCACCTGTTCCGATTCCGCGGAGTTTTCCGATGCCGCAAACAGCATTGCCCGCGCCTTGAGGACTCGGACAATCATGGGCTAGGTTGCTGCTGAAAAGGAGCGCCTCATGAAGAACACTTTCCTCTTACTTTCCTTGGCCGCAGTTCTGGTGGGCTGTACGAGTTATTATCCGCCGCGCACTTCAATGTATAGCGATTACGGCTTTACCTACGACTATCGCGAGTCGCCCGTGCCGTCGGTTGATGTGCCCGCGACAACCGTCGACACCACTCCTGCGCCCACATTTCTTGTTCAGGTTCCGCCGCCGACTGTTATCTATCAGACGACTCAAGCCCCGGTATTGCAGTCCTCCGTGGACACCAATGCTGTGGTGGCGGTGGATCCCAATCCTTATCGAGGCACCTATGCCATTCCGCCCAAGGTCGTCGTCGTTCCACAACAAACAATCATCCGTGAAGGAGCCGGAGCTGCGCCAGGGAGTTCCGTGACCGCGGCACCCCCCACACCGCCGGCGACGCCTCAATTCTATCCAGGAACGAGCTATATTTATCCGGGCACCGTCGGAACCACCACCATCATTACAAACGGAACGAACAACGGGGGCATCACGAACACCAACGCGAGCATTTCGATTACAAACCAGAACACTGCGTCCGTGACGAACACGATTAACGAAGGAGCGGGAGCGCAACGTACGAATCCTCCGCCGTTCACTCGAGTTCCCGGGCCAACGAACGTCTTGACCCCACCGCCCGGCACACAACCGACGAGCGCGTTGCAACGTCCGCGGAATACGCAATCGACGAGTGGCAGCGGAACTGGTCAACCTGCGGGAACAACGACGGGCGGTTCCTTCGCACCGCCGCCTCCGGGAGCGACACCATTGCCAGGGACTGAGCCGAAAACGCCTTAAAGAAGCTCCAAGCTCCAGAGAAGCTTCAAGTCTCAAATTCCAACCGCGAGGCAAGGCTCTCGTCTTTTGAAGATTGATGTTTGAAGTTTCTCTGGAGCTTGGATGTTGGTGCTTGGTGCTTTTAACCGAGGCAGAAAGCCGAAAGCCGGGAAAAAAATGTGGTTAGACTGATTATCAACGGGTTAAAAAAGACATGACGCGCAATGCTCCGATATTTCCGCGCCGGGAAACCGGAGCATTGCGCGTCATGGTCCTATTTTCCGCGACGCAAAAAGGGAGCAGGACGCGTCATACCGTAAAAAAACGCTCGGGAATTTCCGGTTTTACGCGAAAAACTCCGTTTCCCGGAAGAAAAATTCCGGGAATGAGCATCATTCCCGGAGTTTCCGTTCCGGGAAACAGGAGCAGGACGGATAATGTGGGTCAAAAGTAGCCAGAAACGAGAGCAATGCGCGTCATGCTCCTCTTTGGCGCGACGGAAAAGTGGACCATGACGCGTTGTACTCACTTTTCCAGAGCGTTTTTTTACGTTTTTCGCGTCCTGCTCCTGTTTCCCGGAAGAAAAATTCAGAGA
>JAQGOU010000249.1 GCA_028293445.1 Verrucomicrobiales bacterium
TGCTTGTCCGAGACCCCGTGCAATCCAAGGCCCTCCGATCCCCTCTCCCAGCGGGAGAGGGTTAGGGTGAGGGAGAGTGCGTCGACCAAACCTTCGCTTTCAATTTTTTCAAAAGCGTTCCTTGGCAATAAAAACCAAATCTTTGGTTGGCGTCTGCGGCTGGTCTCCGACACGGCCGCGTTCCGTTGCGCCGAAGGCGCTCCGCTCAACGTCGGCTTCGACGCCACTTTAGTTCTTCAAATGTTTCCATGAGCACAGCACGGTCGGCGTCGATGAATTTCGGTGGGAGATAGCGGCGATCAGAGCAGGCCAGGACGGCCGCCAGTTCCTGGAGTTGCAGAAGCTTCGGATCAAGAGGATCGATAAATGAATTCACGGACTCCTCCAGATCGGCCACGGAAATCTCCGCATCGCGTCCGGCCAGAACGGCATTTTCCTTGGCGCGGATGAGAATGGATTCCGCATCGCTACCGGTGAGTGGTCGTGCCCCAAGGTTGTTCTGAATGTAGGACTTCATCCCGTCGCTAAGCGTGATTTTTTTCACACGAGCAATGGTGTTGAACAAACTCACAACATCATCTGGACCTTGCGCTGCGAATAAAGGAACGCAAAGACCAAAGCGGCCTTGACGCTTCATGTCGATCGCGAGCAAATCAGGACGCGACGTCATCGCCACCCAGAGCTCTCGTCCGCGTAAACTGGAATCGCCAATATGCGCCGCAAACGCAGCAAAGACCCGGCCCGAAATGCCGTTGTCATCGCCACCGCCGTCGCGCGTTCCGAAAACCGCGTCGGCTTCATCCACCACCACAATGACCGGACCCAAAGCGCGAATCGTCATGAGAATACGCGTCTGCTGCAGTTCGGTATCGCCCACCCATTTGGAACGGAACTCGCCCAGTTCCATCACGGGAAGCCCACATTCATTCGCAAAACAATCGACGAGGAAGGATTTGCCGACACCGACGCGTCCTGGCAATAGCACCCCGCGTTCGAGGACATCGCGTTTGCCGTTCTTAATCAGCCAGGCGAGTTCGCGAAGCTTTTTCTTGGCGGCCGTGTGCGTGGCCACGGCGTCGAGATCAATGCCGGGCTTTGGATTTTTGAATCGAACGAGCCCCTGACAATATTCCTCGATCAACCGTTTCTTATTGGATGAAACATGATCGATGGTGACGCGGGCGCCGTTGCGAACGGCTTCGGCGAGCAGATGTTGAATCCGCAGCAGATTCAAACCGGAAAGCTGGAGCGAAAGATCGCTCAGGGTGAAATCGCACCAATCCTCGACCTTCCTGTCGTCGGCCATGGTTTTCAGTGTCCCTGAATTGAGAAAACGCAAACGGTCTTCGGCGTCCGGTAATTCAATTTTGATCTGGGCGACGTGCGGATTTTGCAGGAGATCCGAGCTCAGTTCCGCGGCTGATTCAGTGACGAGCAGAATGCCGACATCCAGACGCCGCATTTCCGGTGAGGCCGCCCACTTGAGAAGTGTTACCAAAGCCATGCGCTCATCACGGCTCGAATACGACCCACCAGCAGCGGGAATGATTTTCTCAGGGAACTCGATGACGAGCGAAATGCTTTCCTTCTTTTCCTCGGAGATACGCAGAAAGAATCGGCGCAACAAAGGCGCAAGCAGCGTGAAATCACGCGGCGGTCCTTGCTGATGGAAATTGGTTTGCTCGACCTGATCGTAAACTTCCAGCCATTCGAAAAACCGCTTCTGCATGTCGGCGGAACCAAACGTGAGTCCGTCGCCGATATCGTAAAACAGAAGGAACGAACGGTCTGGAAAGATGCGCCGGGCTAAAAATGTTTTCAGGGAAGCAAACGCCGTGTCGCCGCCGTCTTGCACGGGAAACACGTCGAAAATATTTCCATGCAGAACGAAGAGGGAATAGGTTCCGCTGTTCCAGCGTCGTGCGAGTTCCAAAGCCCAACCGCGCAAGGGGAGTCTTGAAGTGGATGACGCGGAGGGAAGCGCGACTTCTGCCAGCGCTGGTTTGGGACTGTTCATGGTCGGTTCTTGGTTCGCGCGAACTCCGGTTGAGGAATCAGCGGAGGAGCCGTCTTCTGGGATTCAAAGCCGATGCGCATCTCGCTGGCCGGCATGTCGCCCACGAGATCTTTGAACTCATCCATTTCGGAGAGCCACTTGTTCGTTTGATCGAGGTGCTCGACGGTCGCGTCGATACGGGCGGTCAGGGCGTCGGCGTTCTTGGTGGCGACGGCATCGGCACGAATTAATTTGATCTGTTGATCGAGTCGTTCCTGTTCGGAGATCACGAGGGCAAGATTCTCGCGGGCTTGATTGATGCGGTCCAGGCGCTTGCGCAAGACTTCGAGACGCTCGAGGCGCGAGCCGACGAAACGTTGTTTGGTGTCCAGGGCCGTGCCGCCCTTGGCCTTCAAGGCTTCGAGTTCTGCAGAGAGACGTGCGAGCTCTGCCTCCGCCTCTTTGACGACACGCGGGATGTCTTCTTGTTGTTCTGTTTCCAAAAAACGATCCAGCGATTCTTCGATCGAGAGCAGGCGGAGAAAAGTCCACATCAGTTCATCGAGTTTACGAAGGCGCGGGTCGGTGCCGTTTTCGTTGGTCAGCCCGGGATTCTCGGCGCTCGCTGATTCGATGTTACGACACACTTCCGCCAATGCGGCATAGCGTGAACGGCGGGTGGCAGATAATGACTGGAGAAGTCTATCCCGCCGTTGAATGAAATCGTTGACCTGGGCGAGAGTGGCATTCTTGCGAATGTTGTCGTGACGCTGATCCACCCAGCGACGGAAGAACGACATATCGGGCAGGTAAATCCAACCGAGCGCATAAGCCGTAGCCCCAATAATCAGGGGTAGCGGGTGAGCGGCGAGAAAGCCAATACCGAGCGTTAAAAGCCCGAGCCAGACATGGTGCGGGCTTTTTAAAAACTCACTGCGATAATTTGGCGGCTGTGCTTCCATT
>JAQGOU010000275.1 GCA_028293445.1 Verrucomicrobiales bacterium
TCTCTCTCAATCCATCCCGCAATCGATGCTTTTTGCATCGCTCTAATTGTACATATCTCACCAAATGTACAAGTACCAACTCGTACCGTTCGTACTTATGGGTAATGCTTAGCCTCCAAGGAGAGGGCCGGGGTGAGGACGAGCGTTTAACTCTTTTCCATCTGTCCTTCTGCAATACCTTTTTATTCTACCACGACGATGACCAACGATACGCTCCTCTAAAAACGAAAAGCCGTCCGGTTTCCCGGACGGCCCTGTTGGAGTTCAATCTTTAGATTGTTCCCCATTCCCACACGCTGAAGCCTTCACTCCAGCATTCCATTCACTTCAACTCTCCCGTTAGTGCGTGACGATGGTAATCACCTCCGAGCGTGCACCTTCGCCGCCATTGTTTACGGCCGAGACCGCGATCTCGATCGTTTTGTTTGCCGGCAACGATTCCAGCGTGACATCGGGATCCGTCGGCGAAGCGATCGCCACGAAATCCGCATCTACACCGACCACACGCATCCAGACGCGGTAATGTTCCGCGCGTGGTGGTGCCGTCCATTTCGCGGCAGCCGTGGTGGCACCAATCAAGGTGACCATCACATTCTCCACCACGTCAGGCGTCTCAATCGCGCCCGGGCGGTTCAAACCGAAAGCCAACCAGAGCGGATCCATCGGATCCAACAACTGCGTCAACTCACCGATCAACCCGCGCATCCGGATCTGCAAGGTATCGAACGCCTTGTCACGTCCGATCATCAACTGCTGCACCACCGCTTCCTGATCTTCCACCGCCGTGCGGGCATTCGACATGGCAGTAAACAATGTGGCCGCCTGCACCGACGTGATCTGACGAACCGCGACCTCGAGTGTCGGATTCGCCGCGAAGAACAGCTTCAGCTTTTCCGCGAGCTGTTCGAGGTCCTCCTGCGCCTTTGGAACGGCGATGGAACCGACGAAGCCGGTGACGTCCCAGTTCTCGTTGTATTCTGAGCCGAAAATCGGTTTCAGAATATCACGGGTCGCCATGATGAAACGGCGGACCTGCTCGCGTGCATCGAAGAACGTAGCGCGCAAGCCACGCAACAGTTGACGGCCAACATCCAGTGTGTCGGCTGCCGCAACCACCGCCGCGCGGTCCGCGGTGATGGCTTCTTCGGTGTTTTGTTTGATTTTGGCGATAACGCCATATTTATTCACGCCTTTGATCATGCTGGTGGCAAGAGCAAGAGCACCGTTCAGTGTTTTTATGATGATTTGTTTCATTTTATCTTTCTATACGGGCCGAAGAAGGTCGCGGTTTTTGTGCCACAGACTTCGATGAGTCTCTCGCACCTGCGGTTATTTCTTCGCCATTCAAAACGTATGATTTGAACGCCACCATCATGGCAGGAGGGGTAGGTAGCGGTCTGACCTAGACCCAAAATAGTTAGAATTATTTTTTCGAGCAGAAAACACTTGAAGCTGTATCACTTACACAAATTTCTGACATAAATGTGAAACATAATTGTGGAAGAGGGCAAAAATGGACCGAAAACTTTCCAAACCGGTGTGATCTGAGTCTTTTCACGTGAAATTCGAGCAAATCTGGGCAAATCGACGGTTTTTCACGCCGAAAACCTCTGGAGAGCTATTTCTCATTGAATTTCCACTCCGCAAACGGCCGGAGAACTAAAGGAACGCGCGTTTTACGCTGAAAAAGGGCGGAGAACTATTTCTCACGGAGTTTCCACTCCGCACAATGCCGGAGAACTAGTTCTGGGAACATTTCCACGCCAGAAAAGGCCGGAGAACTAGAGGAAGCGATGTTTTCCGCTGGAAAATGCCGGAGAACTAGTTCTCAGCGATTTTTCACTCTGGAAAATGCTGGAGAAATAGAGCAGGACTCTTTTTTCGCCTGGAAAGTCGCCGGGAAATAGATCAGCGCCAGTTCGCCCCGCATTTGAAGGTCAATTTATCAGTGCGGCCCCATTTATTTTCAAACCGTCGACATGCCTACAAATTCTCCCAACGAATTGTGTAAAGAAACCGCGGCAGGTAGGGCGCGTCACTCCTTAACCGCCGTGCGGTTCAATCAACTATCTAGTTCTGACTTGCGCGTCGTGCGCTGGGCTGGAGTGGAGCGCTTGGACTCGCCAACGCCCCGGCGCGCACGGAGTGACGCGCCCTACCATCACAACGCTTGGAAAATCGCACGACGTCAGCAACGCCGTCCTTTTTTCGGTTCTCCCCTCGCCCCCGCTCTCGACACCAGCCAAGCAGAGCTTTACCGTCACGCCCGTGATCCGCCATCGCCAATAAATCTAGGGCTCAAGATATCTGCATCATCACACGTTATGACTAAAAGGAACATGGCCGGTTTACTTGCGCCGAGCATCTTTTTCATCTTTGTTGCAGTTCTTGCTTTTTTGATATCGAACGCAATTCGTGAACACTCGCGCGATGATGGTAGTCAGCAGAAGTTCGACACATTCGTCAGCAAAGTGCAAAGCGGCGAGTGGCAGCTTCCGACAGACAAATGGCTAGAACGTGCGCGGCTCGATCGAGACCTAGCCGAGTCGTATCGTAAAACTGGCAATAGCACGGCCGACGTAATCCATATCCTGATGTGGATGTCGTTAGCTGGGTTTGTATTGCAGATCGCAGCGGTGTTTTCCGTCAGGAAGAAATTAAGGAATCTGATCGCCCACAATTCTGTGGCTTGAGATAGATATTAGGCCGCTTCTATACGCGAATGTTTCAATGACTTATCTCGAACGTCTTCAACTCAGGGATGCTCCACCCGCTGACGAGATATGCCGCTGTTTGGGACGCACTCCGTTGCACCTGCGCTACGAGTTCTCCGAATTTCCACTTTTCTGCACCGACTGCACGGGACAGGTCTTCCCCTCGGCCTTGAACCTCTCCGAGGACTTGGCCCAGGAGCTTATTAGCTGGCGGACGGTTTATGCCGCCCTTTACAACCTTTGGCTCGATTCCGCCGACTACGAGACTTTCGCGAGAGCGGCGTTGCTCGATCCGAATGGCGATGTAAACCGTCGTGGCCTCGCACTCGCCTCGAGACTTAACGAGCAACGCACGACGTATTACTGGTGGTTCCGCGATAATGATGGTTCCGCCGCCGAGCATTGTCCCGTTTGTCGGGGCCCGATGACCGAGCACTCGACACGCCGGTTTCGCTTCTGTCACTCTTGCCGTATCTCGTGCTAGCTGCCATGCGTGCTCATTTTAGTCGCAGGCTCGACACCAGCCAAACAGAGCTTTACCGTTCTACCATAAACCGCAATCGTCAACAATTCCGTAGCTTGAGATAGATGTAGGCGGCATCACACGTATGACCTTCTCCATTATAGATATGGTGTTCGTCGCGCTGGCGATTGCAGCGAGTGTCGGCATTTATCTTTACCGGCGGTTCTCGGCGCCCCCGTTTCTCTTGCAGCGCTGGGCGAAGGACCAAGCATTCCGTATTCTACATTCAGAGTACCGCTACTTTTCACAAGGCCCATTCACTTGGCGTCTCTCCCACCGTGGGGTTAGTGTCTACTACGTGCGTGTGCGAGACTTGGAAGGACTCGAACGTTGTGGTTGGGTGCGGTGTTCTAGTTGTTGGGGCACCGACAAGACCGAGGTGCATTGGGATGACACTGTCAGCTAAGCATGTCACAGGTACAGCCGATCCCGTCTTTCGTTCTGGTTCGCGGTTGAACTCGTTTCGCTCGCGCCTGCGGCAGAATGATTGCTCGTGAGAAATCGACGAACTGAGCGGTTGCTTCGGTCATTGACTCGCCAATCCCCGAAAATAGACTGCCCGAATGAAATTCTTCGCGCTTCTCGTGGTTGTGGCGTTACTCCTGAGCACGCCATCCGCATTTTCTAAAGAGTCGAAGCGCAAATCGCGAAAAGGAGGCAAAGACGCGACGGCAGCTCAGACCGCTGCCACCGACTCTTCCAAAATCCAGGCGGAAGAAGAGACGAAGTCTTCCCAGGGAACGGTGGCAAAGGCGGTTCGCATCCAGGTGAAGATGAAGGATGTCTATCAGCGAAGAACACCCAGCACTCGAATCCGTTTCTTTGTCAAAACTGATTCCACAGATGTGCCGATCATTACACTCGGCGACATCCTTCATTTTCCCGGCGTGGAGATGATGTCCGCTCGCGAACGTCACGTGGACGATATGTCAGGTGTCGTCATCGACGTGAAGTTTAAAGAAGCAGTCTCCCTTGAGACGCACAAGAAGGCGGCAATGGCGATCAATCTCTGGCAGCCCAATCTTACGAAGAAAGAATATCCAATTTTCCCAACCGACGGCCACACCGTCGTGCAAAGTGGGAAACCTAAAAAGACGGCAGCAGCGGAATAGGCCGGGCAGTTCTCGTGCGTTTGGAATGGATCTAGAACTTTGCACCCAAGTATTCCTCTAAATTCAAATCAGGTTTCCCGACGTAGGCGTCGTTCGGTGGTGCTGGGAGGGCTCGCGTTGGCAATCCTTCTCCTCGCGATATTCAAATGGCAACAGCGTGATCCCGAACCGTCATTCGAGCAGAGATCGCTCAGTGAGTGGCTGCGGGATTTGAATTATCGAACCCCTTGGAAACATGCGGCAGCTCAGAACGCGATTCGTAAGATTGGGGCTCAGGCCCTGCCATTTCTAGTCGAAGCACTTGAGGAAAGGGTCAGCTTGAAGGAAAAGTTGGCCGGAATGGCCTGGGATGCCAAGTCAGACCGATTCTTGCCGGGCAATGTGCGGCGCCAGGCTGTGTGCCGTGCCTTTGCAGCACTCGGATCCGAAGCCAAACCCGCGATTCCTGCGCTGATAAACCTTTTGAGTCGAGGGAGCGATACGGCGGCCTGGAGCGCCGGGTGTCTCACCGCAATTGGACCTGACGCAATCGTCCCCTTGTGCTCTGCGTTGACGAATCCGAACTGGGTCGTTCGCATAAGCGCATGCCAAGCCCTCGGTGGCATGACGAACACGGCGCGGGCGGCAACCTCAAGTCTCGTCTCCGTATTGAAGGATCCATCCCTACCTGTGCAACATGCAGCCATTGTCGCGCTCGGTTCCATCAGGGAAACAAACATCTTCGTTATCGATGCCTTAATTCAGGAACTTCACAATCCGGTATCCTGGGTGCGGTCAGCAACCGCCAAGGCACTGGGAGATTTGACAGTGAGCACTAAGGATGTTCTCGAAGCTCTGAATGCCGCGACTCATGACACTGACGAAACCGTCCGTAGCGCCGCAGCGGCGGCGCTGAACCGGCTGGAGCCTTAGCAGACATGCGGAGAGACAATGCTTCTATTGATGACGGATTAGCAGCGGTTCGTTTCACGGCGTTTCGTCCAATTTGACATTTCCCCTGCCGCCGCTAGGCTTCGCGCACGTTTTCCGTATGGGTTTGAAAATTTACAATACACTGTCGCGGTCGCTCGAAGAGTTTGTCCCGATGTCGCCGGGAAAAGTCGGCATGTATTGCTGCGGCCCGACGGTCCATGACTTCGCCCATATCGGAAACTTCCGCACGTTCGTTTTTGCTGATCTCGTTCGACGCTATCTCGAGTTCAAAGGGCTGGCGGTCGACCACGTGATGAATATCACGGACATCGAAGATAAAATCATCAAACGCGTCCGCGAAAACAAAACGACGCTGAAGGAATACACCGGGAAGTTCGAAGCGGCCTTCTGTGAAGATCTGAAAGCACTAGCGTGCAAGCCGCCCACGCAGATTCCGCACGCCACTGAATATATTCCCGAAATTGTTTCGCTGATCGAAAAACTCGTTGCGCGTGGCGTCGCTTACAAAGCTCCGGATGGTTCCGTTTATTTCAGCATCGAGAAATATCGCGGGTGCGGCTGCAAATACGGGCAGCTCGTGAATTTAAACTTCGAAGGCATGCGCGTCGGCGAACGCGTGAGCAGCGACGAATACGAAAAAGAATCGGTCGCCGATTTTGCGTTGTGGAAAGCTCGCGTGCCTGAGGACGGCGATATCTTCTGGCCGAGTCCATGGGGCGAAGGTCGTCCGGGCTGGCACATCGAGTGTAGCGCCATGAGCATGAAATGCCTGGGCACGAGTTTCGATCTGCATCTCGGCGGCGAAGATCTGGCCTTCCCTCATCACGAAGATGAGATCGCGCAAAGTGAAGGGGCCGGCGTGCAGGCGGACGGAAAGCCGTTCGTAAAGTATTGGATGCACGGCGCGCATTTGCTCGTCGAAGGAAAGAAGATGAGCAAGTCGCTCGGCAACTTTTTCACGCTGCGCGATTTATTGAACAAAGGATTCTCCGGACGCGAGATTCGTTACCTGCTCCTGACCGCGCATTACCGCGAACAATTCAATTTCACCATCGACGGCTTGCAGGGTGCCCGCACGGCGTTGGCGCGAATCGATGAGTGCCTCAGCAAACTGCGTGAACTGGCGAAGAACGCGAGCGGCGGACCAGACGATCTCCTTTTGCAGAAATTTTCCGAAGCGTTGGACGAGAATTTAAACATCTCCGGGGCCTGGGGCGTGATCTTCGAGTGGGTTCGCCAAACGAATCGGCTGCTCGCCGAAAACAAACTGGATTCGACCGCCGCCGCCGCCGCGTTGGCTGCGTGGCAGAAAATTGATGCGGTTTTTGGTATCGGCGTTGAGAAAGAAACGGAAGCCCCGGCGGAACTGCTGGTGTTGCTGGAGGAACGTCAAACGGCGCGCAAAGCCAAGGACTTTAAACGCTCCGATGCCATTCGAGACGAGTTGAAAGCCAAGGGCTGGACCATCGAAGATACGACCAAAGGTCCACGCCTCAAAAGAATTTGATTGAACACACACCCTAAAATGTTGTCGTATTCACCGTCATCCCCTGTTAACGTTTTGGCCGTTTTACATGACTAGTTTTATGAAGCGTTTTGTATTTGCTACATCTCTTTGTTTTTTGTCCGCAGCCTTTGCCGCGCAACTGCCCCCCGGGGCGCCGCCAGCACCGCTGCCTCCTGGTGAGCTCGTCAAAATCGAACACCCGGCACACCCGACGGTTCCGCCCGTGACCCATCCCAATCCTCTGGTATGGAGAACGATGGTCGAGGAAATCACGACCAAGCCGCTGCAGTCGACCAATCAATTTACGTTTTGGGTGACTAATACCGCGAAGACCAACGTTGTCATTGACCACGTCCAACCCCAATGCGGCTGCACCGTCGCGAAACTGCCGAAAGATCCGTGGCCGCTGACGCCGGGCGAATCGGGACCCATTACGGCCACCGTTAATTTCGCCGGCAAGAGCGGCGCGCTGACGAAGACGATGACCGTCTACTCCTCAGAAGGTCAGCAGACGCTGACGATGAAGATCACGATTCCGTTTGATCCGACGGCGGCAACTCGCGAAGCCCGCATGGCACAGGCTTCGGCGGACAGGCAGTCTGTCTTCAAAGGTGATTGCGCCTCCTGCCACGTGGAAAAAGGCAAGGGCAAGACGGGTGAACAATTGTTCGCCGCCGATTGCGCCATTTGCCATGACACCGAACATCAGGCCGAGATGGTTCCCAAGCTCACCGCGATCAACAAGGTCACAAGCAAGGAATATTGGAAATATTTTCTGGAAAACGGCGGCACCACTTTGATGCCGGCATTTATTAATACCAAAGGCGGCCCGCTGACTCCTGAAGAGATCGACAAATTTGCCGAGTTCCTGAACACGAAATTTCCGCCCAAAGACCAAGCCCAGCTGAAGCCTATTTCGCAGAAATAATTCGTCTTCACTTTCACCAATCAGCGTTTAGCGTCCTTTGGTTCGCTAAACGCTGAATTGTTTTTAATGAAAGGTCTTTTCATCACGTTTGAAGGCACGGAAGGCAGCGGCAAATCAACACAGATAACGTTGTTGGCCGAGAGACTTCGTGCGACGGGACGCATCGTGCGAACCTTGCGTGAACCGGGCGGAACGCCGATCGGCGAGGAAATTCGCCACACCCTCAAACACAGCGAAGCCAATCACGCCATGACTTCGGAGACGGAGTTATTGCTGATGAATGCGAGCCGCGCCCAATTGGTTCGCGAGATCATTCGCCCCGCACTGGCCGAAGGAGAAACAATTCTCTGCGATCGCTTCTATCATTCGACCCTCGCGTATCAAGGCTACGGTCGACAACTCGATTTAGAGCAGGTCCGGCACATCATTGATTTCGCGGTGGGAGAGACACAGCCAGACCTGACACTTCTGCTGAATGTCTCCGTGCAGGTAAGCGAGCAGCGGCGGCAAGCGCGACAGGCGCTCCTGTTTCCCCGGGAAAAAAATCCGAACAAGCCCGCGGCTCCCCTGCCCTTCGACGAAACGCTTCGCGATCGAATGGAGGAGGCGGATCGAAGTTTTTTCGAGCGCGTGGAAAAAGGTTACGAAGCGATCGCTGCCAATGAACCAGAACGCGTCCGGCTGATCGATGCAACGCAGAGTCTGGAACAGGTTCGCGATTCAATTTGGAATGCCGTTTCCCCGTTGGTTTGTTAGGGCGTGCGGCAATTAAAGGATGGACGCTTTAATTGTTTTAGCTGCGTTGGCGACTCTCGTCGGGTATTCGCGTCGATTACCACTACAGAATCTTTTTGCAATGACGTTCCTGATCGTTGCGTTGTCGATCATCGTTGAACTATTCGCGCTGAGAACGGGATTCCCTTTTTCGCCAGGTATTTCGGCGCTCTTTCATGACGCGAGAACCGTCGCCGGAATGGCGTGGCCTGTTCCCCTGCTCTGGCTCGTCCTCCTGCTCAACGCGCGCAGTCTGGCGAAGTTATTATTCAAAAACTGCGGGCAGAAATTCTATGGCACCGGCCTTGGGTTGATCACCGCGGCTTTAACCACCGCTGCAATGCTTGTCATTGTCGGAGGCGAGCACTTCGCGAAAAATCTCTTGGGATTCTTCCTCACGTCGTTAGTCATTCTCGTCTGTCTCACCCCGTGGCTGATCAAGAAAAAGCCGGTGGCGTCCGATACTCGGAGTTAAAAGCGCTTGCCGGTTCTTCGTCGGTTCAGTTTAAATCTCCGGCGATGTCACAACAAACTTCAAGTGAATCCCAATACGGGTTCAAGATTCGTCAGGACGGCGCTCTGGATTTCGTGTCGCTCGGTGCGCTCGTGCATCGGCTCGATCCAGGCATTATTCCTTTTCGCAAAGCGACGCAGTGCCAGATCCACGTCAGCGGCGGCGAGTTCAATGTTTCGGCAAACCTCGCGGATTGTTTTCGTCTGCGCACCGCGATTGCCAGTGCGATGGTTGATTATCCCATCGGCGATCTGATCTCCGAACGCGTGCGCGGCATGGGCGTGCAACCGATTTATAAACGCTTCAAGCACGACGGCGTAAATGGCCCGAACATGGCCACCGTTTACAGCGACCAGGGGCACGGCATCCGCCCGCCGGTGGTATTTTACAACCGCTGCAATGAAGCGGCGGCACAATTGAAGCCCGGCGACTTCGATTGGAAAACAATCTTCGGCAATGGCGTCCGCTGGTTTCACAGTGGCGGTATTTTCGCCGCGCTCTCTGCGACAACGCCCGAAGTGATTATCGAAGCCATGCAGGCCGCCAAGGCCGCAGGCGCGATTGTTTCATTCGATCTGAATTATCGCGCGAAGCTTTGGAACATCGCCGGTGGACATGATCGCGCCGTCGCCATTCTCGACCGCATCGTCAAGCACGTCGATGTGTTGGTCGGTAACGAAGAAGATTTACAACTCGGCCTTGGAATCCCGGGCCCCGAAGTCGCCGCCAAATCCAAACTCGATTCGAGCGCCTTCATCAGCATGATGACGAACGTCACGAAGAAGCATCCGCAGATTAAAATCGTGGCGACCACGCTGCGCGAAGTTCATTCCACCAATCGCCACAGTTGGGGCGCGGTGGCCTGGATCAATGGCAAGACTTACAATTCGCCGACGTGCGAACTGGATGTGATTGATCGCGTTGGCGGCGGAGATGGTTACGCGGCAGGATTCTTTTACGGATTGCTGTCGGGTCAATCGCCCGAGGACGCGGTCCGGCTCGGTTGGGCGCACGGCGCGCTCCTCACGACATTCCCGGGTGACACGACGATGTCGACGGTGGAACAGGTCACTGAATTCGCCAAAGGCGGCTCGGCGCGGATTCAGCGCTAATTAAGAAGACGATTTCAGGAGGCGAACGCGGCTACGAGGCTGGGTTCGCCTCTTCTTTTTTCTGGAGCTTCAACCGCGCGACGCGCGGACCGGACATCGCTTCCACGCGCAGTTCATTATTGCCGAGGACCAAAACATCCCCCGCTTTTGGAAATCCGCCCAGACGATGCGTAACAAATCCGCTGGTCGTGGTGATTCCCTCTTCAGCCAAGGGTTCGCCAATGAGTTCGCTCAATTCATGCAGCGGCAACGCCCCATCAATGTCCCATGTCATTTCGTCCCGTTTAACGAGCAACGGTTTTTCCTGGTCGAATTCATCCTGAATCTGGCCGACCAACTCTTCTAAGATGTTTTCTAGCGAGACCAATCCAACCGTTGTTCCGTACTCATCCACAACAATGGCGAAGTGCAACTTCCGCTCTAAAAAAAGCTGAAGCAGCTTTTCCAGGCGCGCCGTTTCGGGAACGTAAATAATTTTGCGCGCGCCCGGCATCAGGTCCCGGGCGGTAATCGCTTTGAGCCGCATCGCGTAAAGATCCTTGATGTGAACAACGCCCAGCGTTTTATCGAGGTCTTCTCCCTCGCATAAAGGGAAACGGGAGTAGCGCGACTTCTCGGCGATATCAAGACACTCGGCGATGCTGTGCTCGGTGCTGAAGTAAACGATTTCCTGCCGCGGGCGCATCACTTCGCGAACAATCCGCTGCCGAAGATCGAGAGCATTTAAAACGACGTCGCGACTGAGCGAGGAGTGTTCAAAATGTTTTTGCGAGGTGGCAAACATCAAGCGCAGTTCCTCTTCCGAATGCACGAGTTCTCCTTCGTTCAATGATTCAATCCCCATCTGTCGCAGCATCCATTGCGAGGAGTGATTTAGAATCCAGATAAAGGGAAACGAAATTTTGTAGAACCAGATCAACGGATAGGCCACCCAGAGCGCGGTGGGCAACGGCTTTTGAATCGCCATCATTTTCGGCGCTTGTTCGCCGGTGACAATGTGCAGGAACGTCAGCACGGAGAAACCCACGGCGAACGAAGTGTAGTGCTGCCAATTTTCCGGCATATGCATCGACGCCAGTGCCGGGTGCAACAGCGCGGCGAACACCGGTTCACCAATCCAGCCCAAGGCCAAACTCGCCAGCGTGATTCCTAATTGAGCCGCGCTGAGAAACCGATCGAGATGACTGATAACGTAACGCGCGGCTTTGGCGCGAGCAGAACCTTTCTTGGAGAGCGGCTCTAACTGTGTATCTCGTATTTTGACGAGCGCAAACTCTGCCGCGACGAAAAAGCCATTGAGGAAAATCAAAACGGCAACGCCGATCAGCTTTAGAATGATTTCGCCGCTTTGCATCAGAGACTCACCTCGCCGAAAATCATTTTCAGAATATCCTGCAGGCTGACAATTCCAATTTCTCGCTGATGCGCATCGAGAACCACGGCAAGCCGCTGGCCGCCGCGTTGCATCCGGCGTAACGCATCCTCCAACCGCAAATTCTCATTCAGGAAAAGCGCAGGCCGAATGTATTCGCCGGCACTCTTGTTCAGGTTCAAGTCTTCCGAGTAAAGAAGGCGCTTCAAGCTCACGATCCCGATGATGCGCACGCGAGCGCCTTCCTTTTGGAATACAGGATAACGCGTGAACTTCTTTTCCCGGGCCAGCGCCAGGATGTCGGACATTTTTGCTTCCTGCGCGACGAGCGTCGCGTGCGTGAGCGGAATGATCAGGTGCCGCAAGGTCATCGTTTGCAAATCGAGCACGCGATTGATCATCACCTTTTCTTCCGAACTCAAGCCGTGCGACGACTCTTGAATAACCAGCCGGAATTCTTCGCGATTACCAAAGAGCTGTCCGGAAAACTCTTTACCACCGGTGGAGCGAGATAAAGCGCGCGCGAGCCACGAAACAATCGTCACCACCGGGGCGAGGATGAAATGCACGAGTCGAAACGGCCCGGCCAACACCAGCGCCAGGCGATTGGGAAACAGGCGGAAGATCGTCTTGGGCAGCAGCTCCAGGATTGTGTAGAAAAGAAAAACCAAAACAAAGAACAAGAGAACAGCCGTCCACGGACGACCGGGCATCCAGTCGTGCAACGTCATGGCGGCCAGTGCGAAGATGGTAAAGTTCGCGACGGTGTTGCCGATCAGAATCGTCAGCAGGAAGTTTTCCGGGTTCTCCAGAAAGCGCAGCAACGTCGTCGCGCGCGCGTTGCCTTTGCGTTTCAATTGGCGAATACGCAACGGGCTCAAGGCGAACACACCCGATTCCATCCCTGACATCAGGAAGGACAAGCCCGAGCAGAGAACGAAGGCCAGGATTAAAGCGAGGGTTGGGTTCATGCTTTTCGCCGGACGATTTCGACCAGCAGTTCCTTCACGCGCCG
>JAQGOU010000288.1 GCA_028293445.1 Verrucomicrobiales bacterium
CACATTCTTGGAGATGTCGAAAAGGCAGGTTACGCGCCAAAGAGCACGATCGAGTGGCTGGAAACACTCGAACTACCACTCCAACTTTTGCGCTTCATGCAGTGGCGTTGGGTTTTGGATATAGAGCAGATTGGCGGGGTGACCGTGTGGCCGGTTGCAAGAACACAGGCCGACGACCTCACTCCACATTTTCTCCGTCACAAGATGCTTCTCCTGGGATGCGCGCCAAACGGTGATCCATTTGTTGTTGATTTTTCCACTGTCGACTGCCGTCCTGGTTTCGTTTCTCACGAGACATGGTCACCACTTAAAGGCACTGCGTCGCCACCGTTTGAGCCTATCGGTCGTGTTTTTGATTCGTGGCTCTACAGGATAGCCGAAAAATTGTTTGTCCCGATGGACTATTATGTAGCGAAAAGCTTCAATAGTTTTATAAGGGCAGAAGGCAAAGGGGCCTAACCAACCGAATGCAGCGAAGCCCGCGATCACGTCTCGGTTGCATCCTGATTACCACTGGCGCGGGGTCGCTGATCCGGAGTATCGTTAGGCAAAAGACGCATGCCCAATTGTGACTTCTACGCCGTCCCATCGGATCATGAGCCCCTCTTAGATTGGCTCTTTGCCGAGCGCACATGCGAGGTTTACGAACTAGGGTCCGAGTTCGAACAGCCATTGCGACGCTTTGAATCAACTTCGCGCGTGATGGAGCTCTTCGACCAATATGCGACTGTTCACCTTCAGCTCTACGTCATCGGTGCTGGGCCTCCATTTGTGCCGAAGCGCATAAGGTTGAATCCAGAAGCGTGCGGGGGAGCTACATTCAGATATGCCGCCGAGGGATGGGGTTTAATTCAGCTCTACTTGTCATCCGCCAAGCCCACTCGTCTCGAGGTGTCCCACACGAACCACAACTCGTTGAAGCGGGCCACCGCGTGGGCTCCGACCATCCAGGATCTGGCTTCGCCAGAAGCCTGGGATTTTGCGAGGATCATAAGCTTCTCCTCACGGTTGAATCGCACAATCAAGAAGCAAGGCGTCGCAAAGATCGGTAGTCGGGTTATTCTTCCAGGAGCACTCAGCCTTTGGGAAAGCGGACTTTCACTGGGGCCATATAATCTTGGAGAGCATGACAAATATTTCAAAAAACGGCCTAACCGGATGCAGTGAAACCCGCGATCACGTCTCGGTTGCATTCTGAATATCATTGGCGCGGGGTCGCTGATCCGGAGTATCGTTCGACCTAAAGACGCCTAGACATCGACATCGTTTTATCTACATCACTAAACCAATTATGATATCCAAAGTTATCGTGTTTCTTGCCCTTGGCACCGTTGCAGTTGCGCAGAGCGTCAACGATGCCTCACTACAAGATATCAAGGCGACCTCAGGCCGAACTTATGCCGTGGCCCAATTCAATATGCCAGCGGTTCAGGTGTGGCTGCCACGCTTGACCAACAGCGCGTATGCTACTGAGGAGTTTTCCAAGCCGCGGTTGCTCGACGTTAAGGGGCAACCGGTGGAATACGAGCTCCAGCGAGGCTTGTACGACCAAGACAAGTGGGAGAACGAGGTCCGATTTCAACCGAAGGGCGAACCAGTACGTATCATCGGCACGGTCCATGTCCGTTACCCCACACACCTGCGATTGGCTCGAAACGAGGATCCGAAGGAGAAACTTACTGAGCCCGCTATGTTTGCGAAGCTTCCTGTGGTATTCGTCGAGCAGTGGAAGGAGGTCGAGATCTCCTATGATCTTCCGGTTCTTCCAAAGCTTCCGCAATCGGAGATAGGCAGTGAACCGGATTTGCCCAAGAGAATCACGGACACGCCTGGAGGCAAAGTGGTGGTAACTCTGAAACAGTAGGCCTTGCCGCCCGTTTCTGGCGGGCGAATAGAGCAGGTGACTTGCTGACGGTCAATTCGGAGGCGCGAATGTTGAACCATCGCGCTGCACTCGACGCCGGGTGTAGGTCTTGTTTATATTTCCGGCGTCATCGGCCCGGCGCAACTGAGCGCGGGCGTTGGGCGACACGGGAGCATTTCTCACGCAATTCCGTCGAATGATCATCATGAATCATACGCGCTCCTTTTTGAGCCGAGTCTGTCGCCCACAAATTCCCCTGCTCATTGTCGCCTTGGTCGCGGTGGCTTGGAGCAGCCTGGCCGCCCCGCTCAGCGCGATTAATTCCGCGGCGAGGGAGGGTAACCTGGCAAAAGTCGAGGCGCTGCTCAAAGGCAATCCTGATTTGATTTCCAGCAAGTCCCTGTACGGCGAAATGCCGTTGCACTGGGCGGCGATGGGTGGCCACAAGGATATGGTGGAACTTCTGCTGGTTAACCACGCCGGTGTCAATGCCACAAACGCTCTGGGCTGGACGTCTTTACACTTTGCGGCGTCTGATGGTCTCAACGACGTGGCGGAGCTCCTGCTCGCGCATGAAGCCGATGTCAACGCCAAGAACCGCGAGGGCGAGACACCTTTGCACTGGGCGGCGCGAAACGGCCACAACGACACGGTGAAGTTGCTGCTGGCCAACAAGGCCGACCTCAACGCCAAGGACAACAAAGGGATGACGCCCCTGAATCTGGCGGCGTTTTATGACCACAAGGACACGGCGGAACGGCTGCTCGCGCGTGGAGCCCAGATCAATATTTATTATGCGGCCCAGACTGGCAACTTGGAGAAGCTCAAGGCGTTGCTCAAAGACAATCCTGAGTTGGTCTTCAGCACGGACACATGGGGCGATACGGCTTTGCACATAGCCGCGCAGCGGGCTCACAAGGAAGCAGCGGTATTGCTGCTGGCCAATAAAGCTGAAGTCAATGCCAAGAACAGCTTCGGCGATACGCCATTGCACATGGCCGCGGCTGGAGGCCACAAGGACGTGGTGGAGTTGCTCCTGGCCGGCAAGGCTGACGTCAACGCCAAGGACAAAAACGGCAATGCGCCTTTGCACTTTGCAATATCGAATAAACACCAGGACGTGGCCGACTTGCTGCGCCAGCGCGGAGCCCACCAATAAACCAAATGGAAACCATGCATTGGCCCAACCAGCCAGCTGCAGCGAACCCGTCGATCACGCTCTCATTGACAGAACGGAACCAAAAAAATCTCACCGATTCGTGTTCGAGCGGAGCGCCGGTTTCCAAACCGGCTTAGCCGTCAACCTGAAGGCAAAGCGTGCACTTCAGAAGTTCGAACGTCGAAAGCCGACTTGGAAGTCGGCGCTCCGCTCAGTGCTGACCATTACTCTTTCGTGTCGACCATTACTCTTTCGGATTCACTGGATGTTCCGAAACGCCGGGCGGGCGGTTTTCCTTCCCCTTGGCGCCGGTCAACGTGTCGCCAAGCGTCTGACGCGACTCGTTCATTAGAGTCTCCAGATGCTTTTGAATATCCTCGTGGTCTTTAAGGATAGATTTCTGTTCGCTGATGTCCCAGCTCAGATCGTAAAGAACGGCCGGCATGGGAACTTTGGCAAATTCGTCGCGACGATAGATGTCTTCGTTCTGCAGGATATTTTGCGGGCGAAGCTTATATTGATTCTCGCGCACGCCGTGTAGCTCCGTGCCGAAATAATAATAGAAGTGCGGCCATGGGGATTTCGCACCGGGCTGTCCCGTGATGAGCGCAGTCGCATCTTTGCCGTCGATCGCTTTTTCGGGTTTGTGACTAATTCCTGCCAGCGCGGCAAAGGTGGGAAGAAAATCCATCGCGGTTAGAATCTCGTCGCTCACGAGCCCGGGATTTTTCAAGATGCCCGGCCCCCACATGACGCACGGCACACGGAATCCGCCTTCGTAACTACTGGTCTTTCCATTTCGAAGCGGAAATGCGGAGCCGCCGTTTTCGCCTTTAACAATCCACGGCCCATTATCGGAGAGAAAGATCACGAGCGTTCGATCATCCAGTTTGTTTTCTTTCAGCGACTTCACAATCTCCCCGACACTCCAATCGATTTCCTCGACCGCATCGCCGTATAGGCCGCGTGGTGAATGACCCGCGAAACGCTTTCCAGGCGTGAGCGGGGTGTGCGGCATGTTGTGCGCGAGATAAAGGAAGAACGGCTGATCTCTGTGGGCGCGAATAAAACTCGTGGCGTGATCGGTGTAGGTCGCGGTGAGTTCATCCATCACGGGCGGCTTCTTCAGGCGCTCCGTTTGGTTGATGAAATAGAACGGCTTCATGTCGTTGCTGTAAGGAACGCCGAAGTAGGAATCGAATCCTTCACGAACCGGATTGAATTCAGGCGCGTCGCCGAGGTGCCATTTGCCGATCAGGCCGGAAAAGTAGCCAGCCGGTTTCAGCATTTCAGGAATGATGGTCTCATCAGGATTCAGTCCGAGTTTCGATCCTGAGTGAATGACTTTTACAAAAGACTTCGTAATGACATTGCCGAAACCCGGTTGATTGACCAGGTCATCGCCCATGCCAACACGAGCAGGATAGCAACCCGTCAGAAGCGCCGCGCGACTGGGTGTGCAGACCGGAGCGCCGACGTAAAAACTGGTGAAGCGAACACCTTCACGCGCCATCTGATCGAGATTCGGCGTCTTGATCAGTGGACTGCCGTAACACCCGAGGTCGTTGTAGCCAAGGTCATCGGCGAGAATGACGATGAAGTTGGGCTTGGGGTTCGTGATTGATTTTCCATTCTCGGCCGCAAGGAGTGACGATGACACCACCATAGCCGCGGCGATGAGCGACCTGATTCGTTTTAAGTTCATGAAGATCAAAACCGTTTAAGCGAGCAAGCCTTTGACCAGTTCACCGTGGACGTCCGTGAGACGAAATTCCCGCCCTTGATATTTATACGTCAGCCGTTCGTGATCGAGCCCGAGCAGATGCAGAACCGTGGCGTTCAGGTCGTGTACGTGCACCGGCTTTTCAACAATGTTATAACCAAAGTCGTCGGTCTTCCCATATGTGATTCCAGGCTTCACGCCACCGCCCGCCATCCACATCGTGAACGCATCCTTATGATGATCGCGACCGGGTTTAGTTTTTTGGCTGTCTCCGGAATCCGTTTGCTGCATCGGCGTCCGACCAAATTCGCCGCCCCACACAACCAGCGTCTCCTCCAATAACCCACGTTGCTTGAGATCTTGAACCAGCGCGGCCATCCCTTGATCGACATCACGACATTTGCGCGGCAAGGCCGTGGCGATATCACGATGATGATCCCAATCCGAATCAAACAACTGCACCACCCGGACGCCGCGTTCAATGAGCCGACGCGCCAGCAAACAGTTATTTGCAAACGAAGCCTTGCCTGGCTGAGCCCCATACATCGCGAGCGTTTGCGGCGATTCCTTCGAGATGTCCACCAACTCGGGAACCGACATCTGCATGCGAAAGGCCATTTCGTATTGGCTGATGCGCGTGGCGATTTCCGGATCACCGACAGCGGCCAACTGCTGTTGATTTAAGGCTTCAACGGCATCGAGCAGACGGCGGCGATCTGCGCGGGAATGTCCCTCGGGATTAGATAAAAACACCACGGGATCGCCGGTAGAACGAAATTGGATACCTTGATAGACACTCGGGAGAAAGCCGGTGGACCAGAGGCTCGTTCCTGCGCCAGCCAGCGCTCCGGAAAGCAGAACAACATACGCCGGCAGGTTTTTGTTTTCCGACCCGAGACCGTAATTCACCCACGAGCCGAAGCTCGGGCGTCCCGGGCGCCCAAAGCCAGTGTGAAGAAACAATTGCGCCGGACCATGGTTGAATTCATCCGTACGCAGGCTCTTCACGATCGCGATGTCGTCCGCGACGCGCGCTAGATTCGGCAGCAATTCGGAAATTTCCTGGCCGCTTTGTCCGTGTCGGGAAAACTTAAAGCGCGAAGCCGCCAAGGATGGATGACCGCGCAAAAAAGCGAACCGCTTGCCGTCGAGAAATTCCTGCGGACAAGGCTTTCCATCGTATTGCTCCAATACCGGTTTGTAATCGAACAGGTCGAGATGCGACGGCGCACCGACCATGTGCAGGTAAATCACCTGCTTGGCGCGCGGCGCAAAATGCGGCAGATGCGGGGCGATCCCGGGCGATGAACTGGAACCAGACGCAAATAGATCGTCGTTGAGCAGCGATCCCAAAGCCGCCGCACCCAGTGCGAGCCCGCTTCGCTTTAGAAAATGCCGCCGCGTTTGTCCCAATAAATGTTCATGGATTGGATTCATGTTCGCGCTCAGCCTTTCGTGATTGTCTCGTTGAGGTTCAGAAGCGCCCAAGCCACGGCGTGCCATGCGGAAAATTCCGGCAGGCTGGTCTGCGCAGGAACTTTAAAATCCGCCAACGTCTTGCGAGCGGAATCCGGATTACTTTTGGCCGCACTCAATTGCTCGTCATAAAGCTTTTTCAGAATGTTCAATTCCTTCGCTGACGGGATGCGAGCAAGACAGAGGAGAAACGCATTTTGAATTCTTTCCTCCACGGAAGCTGAGGGTTGCTCGGCCAGAATCCGGCGTGCAAGCGCGGCGGCAGCTTCAACGTAAACCGGATCGTTCAACAGCGTCAGCGCCTGGAGCGGCGTGTTGGACCGGGAGCGTTTAATCGTGCACGCATTGCGGTCGGTGGCATCGAAGTTGATGAAGCTCGGATAGGGTGATGTCCGTTTCCAGACGATATATATTCCGCGACGATAACGATCTTCACCTTCGCTGATGTCATAGGTAATCGCGTCGCCGCCCACTTTACTTTCCCAAATTCCTGCCGGTTGATACGGGTGAATCGGTGGTCCCCCTTGCTTCAAGCTTAACAGCCCGGAAACAGCCAACGCATTGTCTCGAATCATTTCGGCATCCATGCGAAACCTCGGACCGCGCGCGTAAAGCTTGTTCTGGTCATCTTTTTCCAATAACTCCGGCGTAACCACTGAGGACTGCCGATAAGTGGCGCTGGTCACGATCAAGCGATGCATTTTTTTCATCGACCAACCGTTCTTCGGAAATTCACACGCCAGCCAGTCGAGCAATTCCGGGTGGGTCGGCAAATCGCCTTTAATGCCAAAATCCTCAGACGTCGCCACCAGGCCGTGGCCGAAAAATTCCGCCCACCAACGATTCACCGTGACGCGCGCCATCAGCGGATTATTCGTATCGACCAGCCATCGTGCGAGAGTGAGTCGATTCGGCGGGCCATCGTTAAGCGAATGCAATACCGCCGGGGTGCCGGACTGTACTGGTTCGCCGGGTTGGAGAAAATCGCCGCGAGTGAACACCGTGGACTTTCGTGTCTCCGACATTTCCTGCATCACGAGAGTGCGAGGTGATTTGAAGCCTTTGATTTCGTTCTGCAACTTCGATCGTTCCGAACGCCATTTTTCCAAACTGGAGTCGATCGACAAATAGTAATTCTTCAGCCGTTGCTGCCGGACCGGCGGACGGTCCGTGGGCGACTGGCGCACAATTTCCACAATGTCCAAAGGAATGGCATTGGTGTTCACGGTCCCCGTGATCGCCGAAAGCCGGAGACGCCCGATGGTTCGGCCGGCGCCATTGTTTTGTTCCAGTCGAAAGGTAAACGTGCTCCCCTCGGCGGAACCAACCGGTCGTTCGGTTTCAAAGATCGCCCAATGATTCTTGGAGAACTCAGGCCGCACAGCCCACCCGGAGCGCGGGTTGTCATCAATGGCACCTCCAACCTGAAATTTTGACTGTGAAAAACTCGCGGTCGCTTTCCGGAATTTAATTTTGGATCCTGCATTGGTGGCAGCCGCAGGAGCCATCGTCACCACAAATTCGTTCAACACAAAATTAGGATTTTTTTCGTCACCACGTCCCGGTCCTCCTCCGGGCAATGAAGGATCCGTCAACACTTCCAGTTTGAACGCGGTGATTCCAACGATGCGCGACTGGACGGTGACCGTGTAGGTATCTCGCGGCGGAGTCGCATCGTTTTCATCCTTGATCAGCAAAACGGATTTATCTTCGAGTATCCGATGGGACGATCCGCTTTCCGCATCGAAGTCCGTTATGTCGAGCGCCTGGACTTGCCCGCTTTGCAGTCCCCGCGTGCGCACCTTTTCTTCCCAGGATGGCTGAGACTTTTGCAACTCCTCACTGCGGCTGTCGATTCGCTGGGTGAGATCATCGATTTGTTTCTGAAGTTCGTTCCTCCGCGGTTCGTTCTGTGTGTCAGGAAGATTCAGATAAGGCCCGGAAAATTTCAGCGCGGCGGTGGCGTTCGGCGTCCGCTTGTCTGTTTCCTTGGCTGTGTTATTAAAGAAGGCAAACAGTTGATAATACTCCTTCTGGGAAATCGGATCGTATTTGTGATTGTGACACTGCGCGCAGCCGAGCGTTGAACCAAGCCACACGGAGCCAAGCGTATTCACACGATCTATAATCTGGTTCACTCGCGTCTCCTCCTGGTCAGAGCCCGCCTCCACATTGGTCGGTACACAACGATTGAAACCAGTGGCCACTTTCTGCTCCGCCGTGGCATCCGGCAATAAGTCGCCCGCAATCTGCTCAATGGTGAATTGATCAAACGGCATGTCGTGATTGAGCGCGTTGATCACCCAATCGCGATACGGCCAGATGTCCCAAAGATTGTCGCGCTGATAACCACTGGAATCCGCGTAGCGCGCGAGGTCGAGCCACGGACGTGCCCAGCGTTCTCCGTATTGCGGGGAGTTCAACAGTCGATCGACAAGTTTTTCGTACGCATCCGAACTCTTGTCCGCAAGAAACGCTCGAGCCTCCGCAGGCGATGGTGGTAACCCAATGAGATCAAGAGAAACACGACGCAACAGCGTGGCGCGGTCGGCTTCGGGCGAGGGATGCAACGTTTCCTTGTCCAACCGCGCGAGAACAAATTGGTCGATCTCGTTTTCCGCCCACGTGCGATTTTTTGTTTCCGGCACGGTCGGGCGAACGGGTTTTACATAGGCCCAATGTTTTGCAGAAACAACGTTGTCCGGCCAGGCCGCGCCTTGAGCAATCCAATCGCGAAGCAGTTCGGTTTCCGCTTTGTTCAACGGCTCACCACGATTGGGCATGATCTCCTCGTGCCCTTTCGGGAGGGTCACGCGGCGGTACAATTCACTTTCGGCAGGTTTTCCCGGGAAGATGACAGCTTCTTCAACCCGCAACGCTGAACTTCGCTGATCCAGACGAAGTTTCCCTTTCTGTTTCTGCGCGCCGTGGCATTCATAACAATGCCGCGCAAAAAGCGGTTGCACCTCCCGCCCAAAATCCACCGCGGCAGAGAGCGAAGAAGCCCCCACGAGGACCAAGCTGAGAATGGCAGATCTAGACATCGCGTGTCATTCGCCGCCGGGAGAAACGTCCATCAGAAAAGATGGCGTTCGTGGACGGCATCTAAAATCATTTCTTACGTTTGCCCTTGGCGTCGCCCTCTTTCCAGGCGCCGAGCGGCAGAACGTCTGCACGCGCCGCCCAGGCATCCCATTGTGCAGCCATTTCTTTTGCCTTCTTCGGTTTTTTCGCGGCGAGGTTGTGCATTTCCGGACGATCGACTTCCATGTTGTAGAGTTCCCATGGCTGATTTTCTTTAGCGACCAGTTTCCATTTACCGTCACGGACCGCGCGGTTCGCCTCGTGTTCCCAGAAAATCGGTTCCTTGCGTTTAATTGAGCCCCCTTTGAATGCCGGCAGCAGACTCACGCCTTCCATCGGCTTGATTTTATTGCCGTTAAGCTCAGTGGGATATTTAACGCCAGAAACATCAACGCAGGTCGCCATGATATCGATGAGATGTCCTGGTTCGGTCGCAAATTTTCCATCACGACTTTTCGGAATGCCCGCGGGCCAATGCGCGATCAATGGCGTGCTGATCCCACCTTCGTGCACCCAATGTTTGTATTCGCGGAAAGGTGTGTTTGAAACATTCGCCCAGCCCTGGCCATAGCCCATGTAAGTGTCCTCGGGTCCGGGCATCACGCCAGGACCGCGACGCACCCAACGACCATCGCGTGTTTGCATGGGTGGCCAGATATTCGGTTGAAGATCATTAGGACCAAATGGCTTTGGCTTCGTAGTCGGCTGGTCGGTCGGCGCCGTGCGCCCCATGTTCTCTGCGCAACCGCCATTGTCCTGCAAAAAGAAAATCAGCGTGTTGTCCAGTTGTCCGTCTTTCTTCAACTGCGTCAGGATGCGCCCAATGCCCTGGTCCATGTTGTCGATCATGGCGGCATAAACTTCCATGCAACGCGCTTCCCACGCCTTGTTCTCCACCTTGTCCCAATCCAGTGCGGTGGGAGCGGCCGTCCATTTGGAATCGAACAGTCCAAGCTCTTTCATTTTTTCAATTCGCGCTTTGCGGGCCGGTTCATAACCGCTGTCGAACTTGCCTTTATACTTTGCGATATCTTTTTCCAAGGCGTGCATCGGCCAATGCGCGGCCGTGTATGCCAGATACATGAAGAACGGTTTGTCCGGCGATTCCTTCTTATGCTGGTCAATGAAGCGAACCGCATTATCGCTTAACGCCTCGGTATAATAAAATTTAGCAGGCTTGTACTCAGGATCATTCTCAGGCGTAATGAAAGTATTCTGACGGCAAAGACTCGTCGGATCGTAGAAGCTTCCGCCGCCGTTGACCGTTCCGTAGAATTTTTCAAAGCCGCGTTGCACCGGCCAATTGCTGATATCGCCCTTGGGATTCAGGAACCGGGCGACATGCCATTTGCCGCACATGTAGGTTCGATAACCACCCGTGCGCATCACTTCGGCGATGGTCGCGCAACTTTGATTCAGGTTGCCACGATAACCAACGTGTCCTCGATCCTCCATCATGTGACCGATGCCGGCTTGATGCGGATAAAGTCCGGTGAGCAATGACGCACGCGTCGGACAGCAGCGACCCATGTTGTAAAACTGCGTGAAGCGAACTCCGCCCTTGGCCAACGAATCAAGATTCGGCGTTTGAATGCCACTGCCGTAACAGCCGAGGTCGGAATACCCCATGTCATCGGACATGATCAGGAGAATATTCGGACGCGTGGCCGCAAACGAACTAATGGTCCAGAGCAAGGCGAACAGAAATAGAAACCCAGAACGAAAACGATTACGTGTCATAACGAGAATTGAGTAAATGATGAGACGCCGTGGTGGATGGACAGGTTTCTGGTTATTTCTTTTCCGCTTTCGCACGAGGGGCGGGCATTTCCACCGTCGGTTGGCCCTTGATCCATCCAAGCGAAGCCAGAAATTTATCTGCTTCCAATACCGTCTCGTAATAATATTTCGGGTTGGCCTTGCCATAAAAACCATGCTTCTGCCCCTCGTAAATATGCACATCGCAGCGCACTCCGACCTTTTTCATTTCCGTTTCAAAATCGTGAGCCGTCTGCACGGGAATCAGATGATCGTTGGAACCGAGAAACACGACTGTGGGTGGATCGTCGCGAGTGATGTTGTGCGCGGGGGAAAATTCTTTGTAATGCTCCCCCACCCTGCTGTAGGCGTACTGATCGGGGCCGTTGTTGAACACCGGATTAAAAAGGACGAGCGCCTTCGGTTTCGGCGAAACCGATAAATCATCCTTGGGATCGTCCTTACCTTCAACCATGCCGACGAACGCCGCCAGATGACCGCCCGCGGAACCACCGCCCGCGCCGATGCGCGTCGGATCAATTCCAAGCTCCTTCGCGTGACTTCGCACCCAGCGCATCGCTGACTTCGCATCTTGAATGCATTCCACTGGAGTGGCTGTCTTCTCATGACTCATCAATCGGTAATCAACGGTCGCAGTGACCAGTCCTCGCGACGCAAAATATTGGCACTGATCGTTGAACTGCGAGGGCGCGCCGCCAACCCAGCCACCGCCGTGAAAGAAAACCAGCGCTGGTCGTTGATCGGAGGATTTCCAATCAGCAGGTTTGCTGACGTAGAGTTTCATTTCCCGATCGCCGATTTTCTTGTAGACGAACGCTTCGCCAACCGGTTCTGCAGCACCGATAACCATGCCAGAAACAAGAAGAACCAGGGCGCCGCAAAACGATTTCATAGCCTAATTGATATAAGTTCAACCTCGCTTTGTCGATAACAGCGGCGCACGGCTTACCTCTCTTTTCGCGCGGACCCGCAGCTGGTTGTTCTTGGCACGAAACCTGAAAGCCCTTCGTCCGCCGACTTCAGAGTTTTAGACGTCAATTTCGAGTTTTTGGCGTAAGTTGCTAATAAACAACCTCCTGCAACAACCTTGTACGCGTACAAGACGACTTTCCCGTCGCGGGAAATCCAGTTAGTACGCATTTTCCATAAAATTCCGTCGTGGCGAGCTCCCTTGTACGCGTACAAGACCAACTATCCACGATCGGAAGGAGCCCTATTACGCGTACAACGCGTCTCCGGACGATAAAAAGTTGCCTTGTACGCGTACAACGTGACCCCGCCATCATTGGAAACCACCTTGTACCGGTACAAGGCAACTATTAAGCTTTGGAAACTCCCTTGTACCCGTACAACGCCATGTTCCCATCGTAAAATGTCGCCTTGTACGCGTACAAGGCCTCTCCGGATCGTGGAAATTTGGTGTTATACGCGTACAAGTGAGTTTCCAACGATGGAAAGTTGGTGATGTACGCGTACAAGGTGGGTTCCCAAGACGGGAAATTGGTGTTGTACGGTACTTCGGGAGTTTCCCGTCACCCGAAATTATGTTTTGCGCGTATTCCCGGATTTCCGGTCACGGCAAACTGCTACTCGACGCAAAAGCGGCGGTTTCCCGTGACGGAAAGTTGGTCCTTGAGCGTAAGGCGGGACTTTCCCGCGACGGAACGTTGTGACTCGATGCGAAAGTCGCCTTTTCCGGTGCCGCGAGTTTCAGCTTATTAAGGATGGCCCTGCAGACTCCTTTTCCAATTAAGGCGCCGGTTCAAGAGAATCCATAAACCCCGGAACAAGTTCCTGCACTTGGGATTCGAAGGCCACGGGATACTCGGCAATGAGCATGTAGAACGCGGAATCGGTCGGGATAATTCTCATCACGGCAGCACCGCGAGGCCCCTGCATCTTTGCTTCGGTACCGGTCAGATTTTTAAATACGATTTGGCGCGTGCTGAGGATGCTGTCTCTGAAGGCTCCCAGGAAGTCTTCGACGTGCTTTCGTTTATCAGGAATGCCCCCCTCCACCTTGATCAGCGACGCCGTAAACTTGATTTTTTCCTGGGTCTGAATGCCAACCGTACTCGTCTCCGTTTTCTTTCCTTCCGCGTTGATCCCCACCATGGAAAAGTCATTGAACGGACCGGGTAATTTAATCTTAAAATGTCCCCCCGTGGAATCCGCCAGATACCATCCATCGGACTCTGGAACCCCGGCCTGAGTCCGGTACATAATGGGTTTTGCGTCCTCGCGAACCGGCCCGGCCGTCGCCACCAAATAAAATCCCCAAACAATCATGAGCGGACCAGCCACCGTCATGAATGTTCCAAATTTTTTCCGCCATTCATTTAGCTTTTCGGGATTTTTCGGTTTCCTTGGCAGAACGCCTTTCGCCAGCAACAGCATGTAAATACCGCCCAACAGCGGGATCAGTCCGTTCCACCGATCGTAATACTGCATCACGACGTTCCCGTCGCGGAACCGGTGAAGATTCAATCCGATCAGAACCGCGATAATGACGAGAACAATTCGCCCGGCCTTATGCATGCAAAAGGATTGCGGTCCAGGCGCGACAAGCAAGACCAAAAAGGTCAGTCCGTAGTATTGACATTAGATAGAGGCCATCGCGAATCCGACGAAGCCAGCAACATATACGGAACGGATGCTTAAATGGCACGGGCGCAGTGTAAATACTGAGGACTGACCCTTTTTCGTTTGCAACATTGACAGGTTTAGGTTCGCAGATTATGGCTACAAATGGTTTGGAAAACGCAGTCCGTTTCCCCCGTCGCTTTTTTCCGCCAGATTATTCCGTGTTCCCGGTTGCGCTGTTTTCGTGAGCAGAGTTAACTGCTACGTCATTTTGTAGACTATGCACGGAATCACGTTTTTACAGGACCTGGCGGTGGTGATGATTGTGGCCGGATTGGTCACGATCCTCTTCCATCGTCTTAAGCAACCTGTCGTGCTGGGATACATTTTGGCCGGCGTCATCATTGGCCCGCACACACCGCCGTTCCCTCTCATCCGCGATGAAGAAACGATCAAGACGTTGTCGGAATTGGGTTTGGTTTTCCTCATGTTTTCGCTCGGGCTGGAGTTTAGTCTGAGGAAACTCAAAAGAGTGGGCGTGACCGCTTTTATTGCGGCGACGCTGGAAATTTTACTGATGCTCGCCATTGGGTATCAGATCGGGCGCTGGTTTGGATGGTCGTCCATGGACAGTATCTTTCTGGGCGCGATCCTTTCCATTTCCTCGACGACCATCATTGTCAAAGCACTGGCGGAACTCGGGAAAACCCGGGAGAAGTTTTCGGAGCTGATCTTTGGAATTCTGATCGTGGAGGACATTCTCGCGATCGCGCTCATTGCCCTGTTGTCCGGCATCGCGATGACCGGGTCGCTGCAGTTCGGGCAGGTGGCTGGAACCTTGGGACGGTTGAGTATCTTCCTCGTGGTGACGTTGGTGCTGGGGCTTTTATTGGTGCCGCGCCTGATCGGATATGTCGCGCGTTTCAAGAGCAACGAGATGCTTCTTATCACGGTGCTGGGACTTTGCTTTGGGGTGTCGCTGCTCGCCGTGCAACTCCATTATAGTGTGGCACTCGGAGCCTTCCTCATTGGGGCGGTCATCGCTGAATCGCGTGAGATCGGAAAAATCGAACACCTAACGGAACCGTTGCGTGATATGTTCAGCGCGATCTTCTTCGTCTCCATCGGCATGCTCATTGAACCGAAGCTGTTATTCCACTACGCGCTGCCGATTGCGGTCATCACCGTCGCGGTGGTGATCGGAAAAGTGTTTAGCTGTTCGCTGGGAACCTTCGTCGCCGGCAACGACACCCGCACGTCGTTGCGGGTGGGAATGGGCCTGGCGCAAATCGGGGAATTTTCCTTCATCATCGCCGCCCTGGGTTTGAGCCTGAAGGTGACGAGCGACTTTTTGTATCCGATCGCCGTCACGGTGTCGGCTATCACGACGCTGCTGACTCCTTACCTGATAAAAAGTTCGGATCAAATCGTGAATTGGTTCACACGCGTGGCGCCGTATTCGGTCAGCAACTCCCTGGAAGTTTACACGCTGTGGCTCAGCCGGAAGTCCGAAGGGGCGCCCAAGAATGCGGCCACCCAATTCATCCGGCGATGGACTCTGCAGATGGCGTTGAACGTCATGTTGGTGGCTGGGATTTTTATTGCAGCGGTCTTCTTATCGAACCGACAACCGGCCTGGCTGACAAAATTGCCCAAAGGGGAAGTTGGACTCAATGCAGCCCTCTGGTTCGGCGCCATGCTGCTGTCGTTGCCGTTGTTGATCGCGACCTATCGCAAGCTGCAAGCATTGGGAATGTTGCTGGCAGATTTAAGGGTGAAAGGACTTAAAGACGAGGCCAGGGCCGCCGAAATCAAAGGGATCATTTCGACGACCGTGCCGTTGACCGGCGCGATTGGTTTGGCCATTCTGTTGTTGCTGCTCAGTTCGACCCTTCTTCCTTCTGGGAAACTTTTGTTCGTTCTCTTGTTGGTGATCATCGCCATCACCGCGTTGCTCTGGCGTTCCTTCATCAAGGTGTATTCCAAGGCGCAGGTCGCGTTGCGTGAAACGCTCGCGGAAAACCCGCCCGAAAAGCATCCTGAGATCCAGCAGCAGCTTCCCGGTTTGCTCAAGGAAGCAAAACTGCAAACCCTCACGATCCCGGAGAATTCTCCGGTACGAGGACGGCTCATTCGAGAATTGGAATTACGAACGAAGACGGGAGCCAGCATTGTCGGGATCCAGCGGAGCGGAGCCAACGTCATCAATCCGAGCCCCGATGAAGAACTGCAAACCGGAGACCATGTGTTGTTGATCGGCAGTGATACTCAACTGGAAAAGGCTCGAGTAGCACTGACGCAGAATGGCTAGAGCTGTGCAAGAAACTTGAAACTCCTGAAAGGGGTCAGTCCGGAATGGCACTTAGTTAAGGCCTGTGATCGATGCTTCTCACGATAGATTTCCCCGCACATATGAGGTTTAACTGCCTTAACTAAGCGC
>JAQGOU010000131.1 GCA_028293445.1 Verrucomicrobiales bacterium
CTGCGAGAAACCGATCTCCCACAGTTTCGTGGAAGCCAAGGCGATGGTGAACGCCGCCAAACATTTTAAACGCGTCGTGCAGGTCGGCACCTGGCAGCGCAGTGAAAAACATTTCCAAACCGCGATCGATTTCGTTCGTTCCGGCAAAATGGGTAAAATTTCTCTTTGCCGTGCGTGGAATTTCAACGCCGGTAATCCTATTGGTAAACAAACTGCGCAAACTCCGCCCGCTCATCTCGATTGGGACATGTGGCTTGGACCCGCTCCGAAAGTGGCGTATCAACCGAATCGTTGCCATTTCACCTGGCGCTGGTTCTTCGATTACGGCGGCGGTTTGATGACCGACTGGGGTGTGCACATGGTCGATATCGTCATGCTCGCCATGCAAAACACCGATCCGCTGTCGGTGGCAGCGGCGGGTGGCAAGTTCACCATGGACGATGACCGCGATACACCCGACACGATGCAGACCATTTATCAATTCCCGAAGTTCGTCTTGAACTGGGAACATCGTTTCGGAAATAGCCGCGGCATCGATGGTGGCACCAGCCACGGTTCAGAATTCATCGGCGAGAACGGCACGCTCATCGTTGATCGTACGAAGTATCAATATTTCCCGGAGAAAAAAGATGCGGAACAACCGCCAGCGATGGACAAGCAGGGAAGCACCCACTGGCAGAACTTCCTCGACTGCGTGAAGTCGCGTCAGAAACCGGCTTCCGATATCGAATCGATGGCCAAGACCACGATGGTCTGTCATTTGGGTAATATTGCTTACGAAGTTGGCAAGACACTGCACTGGGACGCGCAAAAGCAGGACGTCGCCAATCGCGGCGACGTGAAACACTGCATCTCCTACGAGCGCGAGTATCGCAAGCCGTGGAAGTTGAAAATGTATAATGCGTAAGCGATAGTTAGTTGTCTTTCTCCTGAACGCCGCAGCCAAAACACTGCGGCGTTCGCTTGTCGGGATATTCTTATGAAAAAAATTCTTTTACTCACCTTGTTGTGCGCGTTGAGCGCTCGTGCGGAAGTTAAAACCCAGGCCGTCGAATACAAAGAGGGCGATACGACCCTCGAGGGTTGGCTGGCCTACGACGATTCTGTTCCAGGGAAACGTCCTGGCGTGCTGATCGTTCATCAATGGAAAGGTTTGACCGATTACGAAAAGAAGCGCGCCGAGATGTTGGCTAAACTCGGCTACAACGTTTTCGCCGCCGATATTTACGGCAAAGGGGTGCGCCCGAAGAGTCCGCAGGAAGCGGGAGCGCAGGCGGGTAAATTTAAGAACGATCGCGCGTTGCTGCGTAAACGCGTCAATGCCGGTCTCGAGGTCCTGCAAAAAAATGAGCGGACGGACACGAAGCATGTCGCTGCGATCGGTTATTGCTTCGGGGGCACGGCAGCTCTCGAACTCGCCAGGAGCGGAGCAGATATTTCCGGTGTAGTAACTTTCCACGGTGGATTAAGCACGCCCACTCCGGACGACGCGAAGAACATCAAAGCCAAGGTCCTCGCGCTGCACGGCGGTGACGATCCGAATGTCCCGGCCAAGGAAGTGGAAGGATTCGAAAAAGAGATGCGCGACGCTAAAGTCGACTGGCAGCTAGTCGCTTACGGTGGTGCGGTGCATGCCTTCACGGATTGGAATGCCGGGAGCGACAATTCAAAAGGCGTCGCCTACAACGAGAAAGCTGACAAACGTTCCTGGGAAGCGATGAAGCAATTCTTTGCTGAGCTATTCAAATAAACGAGTTCGACCCAAAGACGGTCCTCAAGGTGAACCGCGAAGCGGAACGAAGAGCGGTTTACGGGAGACGGCACAGTCATAATCGAATCACCAAAACTTCCATTTTGGCTTGGGTGGCTGCGGCTCAGGACCGAGTGCCAGAGTGCTCGTAATCTGCTGTGCATCGGCAACTTCAATCGGCTCCGGTTCGCGGTCACAAATATGCGTCGCCATGATGTGGTCGCGGCCGTCGCATATGAACCACACTTGTATGCGTGGGTGCTGAGCCGAACGAAACACCGCCGTCCCAAAACTGCCAAATCTGCAAGCGCCACCAGATGACTCAACCATTTCTCCAAAACCATTCTTCTGTCCGAATCCGGTTGCCATCTGCTTCAAACTGTCAGCGGTGACCTCAGGTAGGGCCTTCCCTCCACGATACTCTGCCCAAGAAACCTGAAAAGCGTTTGTGCTCGCTTGGCGACAAAAAGTCGGCGGGCCGTCCGGATTATTCTGCTGGGTCCATGTTGTTGGCAGCTCGATTTTGAGTCTCATGATGTAATGAAAAAACGCCGACTAATGACGTGGAACTGAGCCACAGCCGGCTCGGGATGTAAACCGCGATGCGGAACGAAAAACGTCATCGGCTGTTGGCTCCAGTGGTTAGGCCTCATGACTCTCTCCTCTGTGAATCCACTCATAGAAACTGGCAGCTCTGACTGTGCCGCGCTGGCGCGCTTGGTCGGCTACTAAGACCGGAGGCTCTGGGAAATCTAGATCGAGAAATAGCGCTCTGCTCTTTTCATCTGCTCCAAAGATAAAGAATGAACGGGGAAGGGGGCGTCCCAACCAAGACGAAATACGGGCCATCTCGTTGGCGCGAATCACATCGTCAGCGTTAGAAAACAACAGCGGAGCACCAATTCTGCAATCTGATAGTATGAACTCCCGATATGTCGCTGGCAGACGAACGTCCAACTTTGACTCGATTCGTATAACGTCCTGTTCGGTCATGAAGTGTGTGAAGTGGCCTAGACACCTAGACTGAGCCACCAGCTCTGCATGTAAACCGCGAAGCGGAATGAAAAACGTCATCGGCTGGTGGCTCGACGCACTTGGTAGGCAACTCAGAGGTTTCCATACACGAGAAGAAAGATAAAAAGTCCGAGAATCAGTCCCTCTGTCCACCAAAAGAGGCGCCGCGAGCGCTTCCGCACGAAAAAGAAAGCAAAGGTCGTGAGCACGAGATAAATGAATGCGGCGAACACGCCCCCAACCCAAGACATCATCATCCCCACAAACTGCTGCTGTCCGTCGCCGTGATGAACCGATGTCATTGCTTTAATCGTCAAGGGGATCGCCAGAAACACCGCAACCATCGCCACGACTCGCCAAAGCAGGAATGCCAAAATGCGCGGCGACTTCGTCGAAGGCAATGGTTGAGACGGTTCCACGATATGAATGACCTAACTAGCTGATTATACCGGAGGAGTGAGATATATCACCGTTCATGGGAAAGAAGCCTAGTGGGCGGGGGTAGTTGTGTCGATTGGTTTTGCCTTGGGGGTCCGGTTTTCGTTTTCTGACACAGTTCCGTCGTCTAGCTGCGATTTTTTGCTCCGGAAGATTGTAGCGCGTTTTTGGCTTTCCCGGATTTCCGCCCACTTTGTATTTTGGAGGTTTGCGGGTCCCCAAAACCTGGATTTCTCGTGGGGTAAATGAGCGCCGGATGCCAAAATGGTCCTGACGTTTTTGGCACGTTTCCGGGCTTCCGGAAAAGGCGGCACCAGTTTCTGGAGCGTTTTTGCGGAATCCGGACTCCGCAAAAACATTTGTGGAGGGTTTTCCGGAAGCCCGGAGACTCTCCACAAATAAATGCCAACTTTTCCGGAAGCTGGAAAAGCTTCCCACATGTTTTCCGGGTCGCCGAGGACCCGGAAGAGTCAGCAGAAATAATTTCCAACCTTTCCGGTTCACCAAAAACCCTCCAGAAACTTTTTCCGGGTCGCCCGGTTTGTCCGAAACGCTCCAGAAACTTTCGCCGCTCATTTGGGGTTCCGGAATTTCTTCCAGAAATCTTTTCCACCTTTTCCGGGAACCGGAATTTTTATCTTTTCGTGTAGAAGACGCTTTGAATGAAAGGTTTGCATCGTTTCATGCTGTTGGGCGGAAGTTTGGGACAAAGTCGCCCTAAGCAGGCGGTATTCCAACTAAAACACTGGCGAAATTGGGTCCGTGGCAGAGGGGTTTTTCGCTCGGATTTCGACAAAAACGGACTCGAATGACGCGAATGTGATACCGCTGATTGACACACGTTGCTGCCCACCAGACCGGCGCAATCGACACCGGGTTGGCGTTCTATTTCGACAGGACTTGCATGAACGGGAACCAATAGGCCTGTCCCAAAACCAAAATGCCTACGAGCATGGCCAGCGCGAGGCTGTGGAAGAAGACATAACGCAGGATCTCGCCTTCGTGACCATACCAATTGGTCGCCGTGCTCGCGACGACGATGCTTTGGGCGTCGACCATCTTACCCATCACGCCGCCGGAACTATTCGCGGCCGCCATCAAGACCGGATTGAGATGCAATTGTTCGGAGGTAATCTTTTGCAAGCCGCCGAAGAGGACGTTCGAAGCGGTATCCGAACCGGTCAGGGCGACCCCCAGCCAACCGAGCATGGTGCCGAAAAATGGGTACAAGACTCCCGTCTTTGCCATCGCGAGACCCAGCGTCGCGTCCGTCCCGGAATATTTCGTGACATATCCAAGCGCCAACATCGCAGCGATCGTGATGAGTGAGTAGCGAACACGATAAGCGGTTTGACCGTAGAGTTTCAGCAGTTCACGCGGAGAAAACTTCATCACCAGCCCAGCGATAATTGCGGCGAGCAGAATTCCGCTGCCGGTGGCCGAAAGCCAATTCAGGCTGAAGATTGCTTTTTCAGGAGGCGCGTTCGGCGGGGCCACCGGCGGGGACCGGAGGATTACATTATGCAAACCGGGAACAGGCCAATCGATTTTTCCGAGGCCGCGATTGAAAATTTCTTTCACCTGCGGAACGCCCCAAATGAAAATAAAAATGGTGAGCAGGATCCAGGGTGTCCAGGCGCGGAGGACATCGCGGCGTCCGAAGGCAACGTTCTTTGAAGTACCGGGTGGATTCGCCATTTGATCGGATACAGGGACCGGTTCGAGCTTCCAGATCTTTTTCGGCTGCCAGAATTTCAACAACACAACCACCGCGATGATCGATGAAATCGAGGCGACGATATCCACGAGCATCGGGCCGTGGAAATTAGAGACAAGAAACTGCGGAATCGCGAAGGCCAAACCAGCGGTCAAGGCGGCGGGCCACACGCCGAGCATGCCACGGAATCCTGCCATCGCCCAAACGACCCAGAACGGAACGAGCAATGAAAAGAACGGAAGCTGTCGACCGACCATGGCGGACAGATCTTTTGCATCAATGCCGGTGACTCCGGCCAGCGCGATGATCGGCGTGCCGAGTGCGCCGAACGCAACCGGCGCGGTATTCGCAATCAAAGAAAGCCCGGAAGCGTGCAGAGGTCGAAAGCCGAGTTGAATCAAAAGCGCTGCCGTGACGGCCACGGGTGTTCCGAAGCCGGCCGCTCCTTCAAAGAACGCGCCAAAGGAAAACGCGATCAGGATCACTTGAATCCGTGGATCCGGCGCAAGCGACGCCAGGCTGCCGCGCAAAACATCAAACAACCCACGGTGAACGGTCAGGCTGTAGAGGAAAATTAAATTCAGAATGATCCAACCGATCGGGAAGAGTCCGTAAGCCGCTCCATACAACGTGGTGGCGGCGGCGACTTTGAACGGCATCTTGAAGAGCCCCACGGCGAGCGCGAACGCGACGATGAGCCCAAGGATCGCCGCAAAATGGATCCGCATCCTGGCGACGGCAATGGAACCGAGTAGCACCACGATCGGCAGCGCCGCGGCGAGGGTCGAAAGGAGCGAACTATTGAGTGGATCGTAGTTTTGCGACCAGGTTTGCATCGGGAATGCGACGAGTTAGCCAGAGACAAGGGAAACAAATCTACAGAAATCGGTGCGGATCAAGGTCCGAGCCTTGGCTATCGTTTCGGTTTACTCACCGACGCCGTCAGCCAGTCGAGGTAGCGTTTGCTTCCGCCGGTGAGAGGAAACGAAACAAACTCCGGCGTATCATAAGGATGGTTGGCGAGAATCACCTTCTCGAGTGGCAACAGCTTGCTCCGTGTTGTTTTAAAAATAACGAGCACTTCGGTGGCGCGCTCGATTTTGCCCTGCCACCAGTAATGGGATTCAATCTTTGGAACCAGATTGGCGCAGGCGACCAACCGCCCTTCCAGCGCAACCTTCGCCAGAAGGCGGGCGGTTTTCAAATCGGGAGCCGTGACGAGCGCGATAAAATGAGCCGTGGTCTTCACAAAAAGAAAGGAATCCTGTGTTGAAAGTTCCTTCAAGGGCAAAGTCTTACGAACTTTTACGGTATTTGTTAGTAAGTAAAACTTGAATTCAGCGCGGCGATTCAGAAGATGTTGCGGTTCCATTTTCCGTATGAATATCTCGTCGCGGTTTTGTGCCGTAGTTAAAAGATGGTTGGCCGTTGCGGTGCTTCCGTTTTTCAGTCTCTCAGCTTCCAGTGCCACTTTCGATTTCGGCGTGGATCCCGCGCATCTCGGGACAGGTGAATGGGTGTATGTGATAAGCACCTGCGTGAAACAACTCGGCGGTTCGGCGGAAAATGTCACGAATGTGCCGAGCATGTTTGAGTTTTTCAAAAAGCACGGGGTCGATTACATCGCGGTCAAAGCCGGAACGGGTGGAAAGGATTTTCCCTCGGAGAAGCCTCAGTTTACTCCAGAATTGGTCAAGCAGGCCCACGCTGCCGGTTTAAGAATTTTTGGTTATACCCGTTCCGATGGCAAAGATGTCCCGGGGGAAATCGCGCTGGCCTGCAAACTCAACGCGATGGGAACGGACGGCTTCATTATCGATGCGGAAGCAGAATGGGAATCGACAAAGTTGGGAGATAAAGGCCCGGCGCTGGCGATCGAACTTTGCAAGGGAATCCGCAAAGCGTATCCGACTCGGTTCCTGGGACACGCGCCGATGCCGATCATCAGTAAACACAGTTCGTTTCCCTATAAAGAATTCGGCCGCTACTGCGACGCGACGATGCCTCAAGCGTATTGGAAAAGCATCGGTGTGTCGCCCAAGCGCATGGTCGATTGGATGGAGAACGAGTGGCATGAGTGGAACAAGTCATTGAGCGGCGACTGGACCAACGCCATTAAACCGCTCGCGCCAATTGCACAGGCGTGGAGTCCGACCGAGGACAGAATCTTGCGCGGTGGTGAGATCCTGCAATTTGCGAATATTTTAAAATCCGTAAAGAATCCAGCGTCGCCCACTGGTTACAAAGGGATTAGTTACTGGCGTTGTGATTTACATTCCAAAGGCATGTGGAAGGCCATTCGCCGCGTAAACATTTTGAGCGATGGCGTGGTGGAACTGGAACAGGATGAAAAAGATGACCTGACGGCTCTGGAAAAGATTAATCCTGCGGCTTCACAGAGCTCGACAGACCTGATTCTCGACAACAACGCCGACGCCGTAACCTTTGAGGGCAAATGGTCTCCAGGCAAAATGAAGCCGAACCATTTTGGCAGTAATTACGAATGCATTGCCACGGTTGGCGGGGACCCCACCGCGAAGGCGATCTATCGTCCGAAGATCACCAAGGCTGGTCATTATGACATTTATGCCTGGTATCCAAATGAACTCACTCGTTCGGGGAAAGTGCCTTACACCATTGTGCATCAAGGAACGACCGAACGCGTGATTGTGGATCAAACCACTAACGGCGGCCAATGGGTGCTGGTCGCCAGCGAAAAGTTCTTCGAAGCCGGCACCGCTGGCTACGTCTCGATTGCGAATGATCTTGGAAATAAACAATCCATCATCGTTGCTGATGCAGTTCGCTTTCGCTTGAGTGCTACGATTGAAGCGGTGAAAGAAACGGCGGATCTTACGGACGTGACATCTGCGCCTGCGCCGAACGAGGAGAAACCAGCAGCGGTTGCGACACCTTCAGCCGCTCCTCTAAGTATCGTGGTGGCGAGCGCCGAATTAATTCTTGGCGCCAACAGTCCCGGGGTCACTTACTCGGGCAATTGGCACGCGGGAAAAATGAACGCGAATTTTTACAGTGACAATTATCAGTGGGCGAGCACCGCCAATGGAGTTGCCACGGCGACTGCAACGTTTCAGCCGGACGTCAAAGTGGCTGGCCCTTACGATGTATATGTCTGGCATTCCGTCAGCACCAACCGTTCTAAGAACGCGCGTTGGGAAATTAAATGTGAAGACGGTAGCGATACCGTCCGTGTGAACCAACGCCGAACCGGTGGTCGCTGGCACTTGATCGCTGAAGGTAAACATTTCGCGGCTGGAAAATCGGGATACATCAAACTTTCAAACGATACGGGCGAACACGGCAATGGAGAAAATGTCATCGTTGCGGATGCGGTGCGCCTGGTTCTCAAGACGCAATCGAAGGCGGAACTGACTGCGCCCGTTGCGGAAAAGCGTGTAGCAAAAAGTAGCTTGAATGAAACCGCCGCAAAATTTGAAGAGAGTGAACGCGATATCCTGATCGATAATCTAAACCCGGAAGTCTCACTCGAAGGCAAGTGGGCTGCGGTCAACAGCTCTGGATGTTTTGGCGCTGATTGTTTGAGCGCTAGCACTTCAGCGGGCACTGCGACTGCAACGGCCGTCTATCGTCCGACGATCAATGTCGCAGGCAAATACGATGTTTATGTGTGGTATCCGCAAAGCCCGAATAACTCAACGAATGCGCAATGGCTCGTCTCCTGGAACGGCGGGAATGA
>JAQGOU010000293.1 GCA_028293445.1 Verrucomicrobiales bacterium
AGTAACCCTTTTTTCCATGTTGAATCATTTGGCTGCCTCCAACTCCACGAAATGAGCGCAGTGTGGCCATGAGATAGATCGCCTCGAGAATATTCGTTTTTCCCTGGGCATTATCGCCAAGCAACAAATGAAAACCGGGAGCGAACCCGATATCGAGTCGCCCGTAATTGCGGAAATCGCGGATCTTCAAGTGCGCTAAGTGCACAATAAAAGAATTGAGAAACGAAGGCGTGGAAGCGAGCAGAAACCTGAGCAGGCATATGAATTGCTTGGCTGGTTTTTAAATACAGAATCCAAACGCATACGACAGGTGCGCCTAAACAAATAAATAATGTCTTTCTTTTCTAAATTGCTGTATGAGAAGAGGACACGCGAACGTCTCCAGGCATGAGTGGAAAAGAAAAAACGTCAGCCATTGCGGGGAAAACCATCTTGCTTATTGAAGACGAAGATATTGTGCGCGTATTGGTCCGACGGCTTTTGGAGGAAAACGGCTTTACGATCCTCGACGCAGCAACACTTGCTCGTGCGCGTGAGATTTGGAGAACTGCAGGGCAATCGATTGATCTGCTCTTTGCCGACGTGCAATTACCCGATGGAAGTGTGAAAGAACTCTGTCGAGAGTTCCTCCAGGATAAGCCTGGCTTGCGTGTGATTTTTACCAGCGGCTACAGTGAAGACGTGATTCAGGATACGAAATGTGACGTGCCTTGTTCTGCCTTTATCCAGAAACCATTTAATCCCCGCGAGTTGCTGAACGCCATTCGAGAGGTGTTTGAAATAACCAAATGAGTGCTTTGAGAATTCTAATCGTAGACGACCACCTCCTGATCCGTTGTGGTCTGAAACAAATCCTGGAACGTGAGTTCCCCAGCGTAACCGTAGGCGAGGCGCAAAATGGGTCCGAAGCTATTCAACAAGTCGCTGAAAAATCGTGGGATGTCGTGGTGATGGATATTAATATGCCGGGGCGGAGCGGACTTGTCGTGCTTCAGGACCTGAAACATCTTCATCCCAAACTTCCGGTTTTGATCCTGAGCGCTTACAGCGAAGATGAATTTGCGCTGCGAGTTTTGAAAGCTGGCGCCGCCGGATTCGTGGCCAAAGAAAGCACGCATCTGGAACTGGTCAAGGCGATCCGGAAAGTGTTGTCCGGTGGAAAATATATTACCGATTCCGTGGCGGAGAAATTGGCCAACCAGTTCGACATCAAGGCCACCGGGGCACCGCACGAAGCGTTGTCAGACCGGGAGTATCAAGTCGTCTGTTTGATTGGCAGCGGCAAAACTCCCACTGAAATTGCGCATGAACTTTCTCTCAGCGTAAAGACCGTCAGTACCTATCGTGCCCGCATCCTGGAGAAGCTCAACATGAAGACCAATGCGCAATTGATTCATTACATGATTTCAAACGGCCTCGTCAACTAGACCACGGCGGATCAGGCGGTCCTTTTCCAAAACTTCAGCTGCACTTCGGTTCGATTCCGCGTCGTTTTCACCAGCTTCAATTCGCCGTGCAACCGCCGGGCGTGTTCGTGCAGGCCGAGCAATTCTAAAGGTTCATCTGCAAAAATCTTTTTGTGCCGCCTGGCTTTGCCGCCTTCGGAAATGCGCATGCAAAATGTTTCCGACGTATCCTCTATATCCACGCACATCTGCGTTACACTTTGTTCGGTAAACGCCCTCACGACGGTTTGGAAAATTTTGAAGATTCCCGCTGCCAGGGCGCTGTCCATTTCGAATTCATCAGGTTCCGGGCTGATCAGGACGTGAATATTAGCGTCTTTGACCCAGCGTTCCGTCTGGTGCTTGATCGCGGCTGCCAAACCGAACTCATCCAGCAGTTTTAATCGCAGCTCGTTCGTCATTTTGCGGACAGATTGACTGATAGAACTCACAATGCCCGAAAGTTCTTCCACTTTGCGCGCCTCCTTGCTGGTCGGCAGAAACGCTCTTTCGAGCAGGGACAACTCAATCAATAATGCGGTGAGCTTTTGGCTGAGATCATCGTGCAGCGTGCGGGCGAATCGACTTTTCTCTGCTTCATGAGCCGCTTCGCTTCGCGCTAACAGAGCGCGCAGTTGTTCGTTGGAAGTTTTCAAATCTTTAGCCTTCGAATGTCCAGTTTTGCCGACGATAGCACGCGAAGTAACGTCAACAAGCGCTTTTGGGAGGCTGCCATAGTCTCGCCTTCTCATCTCAGTTCGCATCGACGTTTTTCGTGGCACCGCGCTATCAGAACCTTTCCAATCACATCTGGAAATCAGCCATAAGCCGAAGACCGTGTCGCCTTTCCGCTGACATCGGAACGGATGGCGTGTCGCCTGCAAATTGTGAATAACAAAAACAAGTTCAGCTTTGACGCCCCAATTAGTTGTATGCTACCTATTCTCAAGCCACATTTAGGAGTGGTTTGAGCGAAGGGTTCTCGGTGAGTTGATTGATGTCACGGGAATCGCACCGTTCAAGAATGAGTATCGGAGCCGTTTATGCGTTGTCCGAAGTGCGGTAAAGTAGATGACAAAGTGATCGATTCGCGTGCCTCACGCGAAGGCGCCACGATTCGGCGACGTCGCGAATGTCTCGGGTGCAGCCATCGGTTTACCACTTACGAAGAAGTTGAGCGCGATACGCTCATGGTCATCAAACATGATGGTCGGCGCGAAGAATTTTCCCGCGAAAAGTTGCTCACCGGCATTCACAAAGCCTGCCAAAAACGTCCTGTCCCACAAAAAGCCATCGACGATCTGGTTGACAAAATCGTCGAGGATATTCGCACGAAATATGAAGGCGAACTTCCCGGCATGGCCATTGGCGAACGGGTAATGAACGGTCTGCACGACTTGGATAAGATTGCTTACATTCGCTATGCGAGTGTTTATCGGCGATTCGAGGAGGTTGCCGATTTCCTACACGAAGTTAAAAAATTGGAGAAACGACGCGATGATCCAGCTCAACCCAGATTGTTTGATCTTCCAAACGGCGGCGGGTGAAAATATTCCCTGCTCCGCCGAACTTGTCACCATCGAGTTAATCGGCGAAGCCGCGAGTTCGCTCGACCCGGACGTGATTGAAAACGCGTCCGCTGCCGTGCTGCATTATTTCAAAAAGGAATTGGGCCGCACTTTCGTCACCGTCGCTGAATTTGCTGAAGCGCTTGAAAAAGTCCTGCGCGGCTTCGGCTTGAGCGTGAAAAAGTTTGCGACGAGCGGCGCGAAGCAAAGAAAGCTGCCCCGCGTCGCGGAGGATGACCTGCGCCAGATCGCGGCTGAATCGGGCAAGGGCTTTGAATTGTTTTTCTTTTCCAACCTCCGCGAGCATCTTCATCAGAAGATTGCATCCGACTCTCCAGAGATCGTCCGCTTCAACGGCCTGCGCAGTTGTGTCAAACAGTTGGTCGGAGCCCGGCGTTGGAGTCATCGTTGCCAGGATTTGAATGATCAAATCGTGGACTATTTGCGGATCTGTTTAAGTGCTGAAGGAAAGCCGTCCTGCGCTTTGGTTGTGCGATAGACGGCAACCGGCACCGGCAATCCCGATCAGCAATCAGAGAAATCCCCTATTGCTTTACTGCAGGAAAATTCGGTATCAGACATCTGTCTGCGATGGGTTACCTTATGACTCTCTTTGAAAAAATCATTGCTCGGCAGATTCCAGCCCAGATTGTCTATGAGGACGACCTCATTCTGGCTCTCCGCGACATTAAGCCTGAGGCACCGACGCACATTTTAGTGGTTCCGAAAAAACCAATTCCGCGCATCGCCGAAGCCTCTGCAGAAGACCATAAAGTTCTCGGTCATATTCTTTTGAAGGCGGCTGAAATTGCGAAAAAGGAGGGTTTGAGCAAAGGTTATCGTCTGATAATTAACAATGGCCCCGACGCAGGGGAATCGGTGCCTCATTTGCATTGCCATATCCTGGGCGGGCGCAAAATGAGCTGGCCTCCGGGTTAAGATTCGGCAAACCGTCCTCCGTCCGAAGTGCAATCCTCCACCGCAGCGAAACCGAACGCCATTTCACGTTCGCGACGGCTTTTTTCGCGGTACGGGCCATAATTCCAGACTGGAATTTAGACCTTCTAACGTTACCAGCCCTCGCCGTCAGCCTGAAAAAGCATCTGGTAACGTTAGAAGGCTCCGTTTTCACTCTGGAATTTTCGTCTGGTAACGTTAGAAGGCGCCATTTCCAGCCCTCAATGTCAGGCTGGAATTTCCGTCTGGTAACGTTACCGGACGTTTTTACAAGACTGCTAGTGAGCGACTTACGCCGATTCCTTCCTTTTGAGGCTGATTTTTAGAGAAATGAGAGGCGGTTTGGCACATGCGTTTGCATTGGAGCGCGGGCGGCCTCATCGCGAGTTCCCAAGGAGGTTGCCTTTTCGCCGACCCGCCGCCTCGGGTGTGATTGAAAGTGGGTGAGGCCGAGGTTCGGAGTCCCGGCTTTAGCCGGTAGACTTGTCGCATGGAAGAGCGCATGGAAAATTTCAAAATCATTGTGTTTGCGTGCGCCTCGCCGCCTAAAGGCGGGACTCCGAACCCAAAAAGAAAAGGTTGAGTGGCGTTATTCTTTTCGGCGACCGTGTATCTATCCAAATGAACCGCACCGCTCGAATCTCAGGACGGCTAATAACGTTTTTACATATCTCCTTTATTGCCATTTCGTTCCTGCCACTGGCTTTGCTTGGAGACGAAAAAGCGACGTCGCGTCCGGCGGCGGAATGGAACTACGACGTTTATCGGAAAACTTATCCGGAACAGGTTTCGACCGTTCACACGTCGCAATCCGGAAACGAATTCATGGAGCCAGCGCAACAGTTTTGCCGAAGCGGCGAGCGCCCCACCAAATCCCAGCGCGAATTGAGCCGTCGGATTTTGTTGGCATGGCGCGATCTGCTCGGTCCCTCGAAACGAAATACCGGTCCGCTGAAGGCGCGCGTTCTGGAGACAAAAGATTTTCCAAATTACACACGCCAAAAGGTGGAATACGAAGCTGATCCGGGTGAACCAGTTCACGCCTGGCTTTTTATCCCCAAGAATTTAAAAGGCAAAGCGCCCGCGATGCTTTGTCTGCATCAGACGGTGCAGGAAGGAAAGGATCAAGCGGCGGGATTAACGACCTCGCCCGAATTGGCTTTCGGTCCGCTGCTCGCGGAGCGCGGTTACGTCACGCTCTGTCCGGATGCGATTTGCTTCGGTGAACGATATCAGGTCGGCGGCAGTTTTTATTGTCACTACGGTGACGCCGTGCGGATTTACCAGGGCAACGCAGGCCGAAGCATTATGTCGAAGATGATTGATGACGCCATGCGTGCGGTGGATTACCTCGTATCGCGCCCCGAGGTGGACAAGAAGCGGATCGGTTCGATCGGTCATTCTCACGGCGGTTACGGAACGCTGTTTGCGATGGCGTATGACGAGCGGATTAAAGCAGGCGTGGTGAGTTGCGGGTTCACGTCGTTCCGTGCCGACCCAACACCCGATCGTTGGTATCGTCGCACTGCATTGATTCCGCGTCTGGGCGGCTTTGAAGGAAGAATGAACGAGACGCCCGTCGATTTTCATCAGCTCTTTGCCGCGATCGCCCCACGAGCGTTGTTTATTTCCGCTGCGATGAAGGACAGCATTTTTCCCGGGGTGGGGGACGTGAATTGGATGCGCGAGAATGTCGACGAGATTTATGAAAGCTTGAAATCCCCCAGTGCCTTCGAACTCTACGCCTTCGACGGCGCGCATGCCTTTACTCCCGAAGCGCGAGATCGTGCGTGGAAGTTTTTGAATACTCACTTGCATCACAACGTTAAATAACGATGACTCCCACGCGATTCCGGCAGCTGTTCTCCGTTGCCATTATTCTCTTTGCGACATTTTCAGTTGTCGCCGCGACCACGAACAGCGTGCCGCTGAAACAACACAGCGCTTTTTACACAAAGGAACAACTGGCGAAGATCCGCGCGAACGTTGGAAAAACGCCCTGGGCGACTGACATGCGCAACAGCATCGTGAGCAACGCCGCGCCCTGGATGAAATCGAGCGATGACGAATTGTGGGATTCCGTATTCGGGCCCAATATTTCCCGTTCGTGGATGGTCTGGTCGAATGGTCATTGCCCGGCCTGTAAGAAGTCGGTGGAGATGTACAACTGGAAAATGGACGCTTGGAAAGATCCATGGAAAACCCGTTGCCCACACTGTCAGGAATTATTTCCGAAGAACGACTTTCAAGCTTTCTACCGTTCTGGTCTGGACGAGCACGGAGTCTATGATCCTAAGCTGGCGAACCGCGCACTGCTCTTCAACACCGAGCATCCCGATCCCGCCGACCCGCTCCACAAATTCGGCGTCGACGATGGCGAAGGTTATGTGGAGGGCGCCAATCGCTGGCGGTTCATCGGTACCTATTTAATTTTCGGACAGTTCCATCAACGCATTCTCAACGGCATCGATACGCTCTCCGCCGCTTATGTGCTCACCGGTGATTCACGTTACGCCCACAAAGCGGGCGTCTTGCTCGATCGCATTGCTGATGTTTATCCGACGTTTGATTTCGGCACGCAGGGTTACGTCTACGAAATCAAACAAGCCAGCGGCTACATCTCCGTCTGGCACGATACATCCGAGGAGACCTACGAAATGGTGATCGATTATGATCAGATTTTCGAAGGCCTTCGAGAGGACAAGGCATTGCTCGAATTCCTTTCTGCCAAAGCGGAGAAGTTCAAACTCTCGAATCCGAAACGGACGTTCGCCGATCTCCAGCAAAACATTGAAGGCCGCATTTTACGCGACGCCCTGGCGCATCCGGAAAAGATTCACAGCAATTTTCCGCGTAAAGAATGTACTGAAGCGATGATCCACACCGTGCTCGCCTGGCCGGAAAACAAGGCGGCGGTGAATAAGATGATGGATGTGTTTATAGCGAAGGCAACTGCAGTGGATGGCCTCACGGGCGAAAAAGGCCTGGCCGGTTACACCGCTTACACGATTGCAGCGATGGCGCGCTTCCTGAACGAATACGTGCGCGTGGATCCCACATTTTTATCAGAAGTCATCAAGCGCAATCCGGGTCTGAAGCAGACCTACCTGTTCCATATCGATACGCAGTGCATTGGTAATTATTATCCCTTGATCGGTGACACCTTAAGCTTCGGCCAACCGCAGAAGCTAAACCCGGTGATGGTGTTTTCCACATTCGGCCGCAACGCGAATCTCCGCGCACCGTTGTCCCCTTCGATGTATTCGCTCTATTGGCAATTTTATCGTGAGACGGGCAATCCCGGCTATGTGCAGACGTTGTATAAGCAAAACAACAATTCACTGAAGGATCTCCCCTACGACATTTTCGAAAGTGATCCCAAGGGTGTGCAACGCGCGATGTCCAAAGTCATCAACAAGAATGGACCCGAACCTAAACTCGCGAGCGTGAACAAACAGCAATGGCACTTGGGCATTCTTCGCTCCGGTAAAAAGGAGAACGCCCGCGCCCTCTGGGTAGATTACGATTCCGGTGGTGCGCATGGACACTTCGATGGGATGAACCTCGGACTGTTCGCCCATGGACTGGATTTGCTGCCGGATTTTGGTTACCCGACGGTGCAGTTCGGCGGTTGGGGAACGCCTCGCGCGCTTTGGTATAAAATGAGCGCCGCGCATAACACTGTTGTGGTCGACGGACAGAATCATCGTGACTCCGCTGGTCAGACAACCCTGTGGGCAGACGGAGAATCGTTCCGCGCGATTCGTGTTTCGGCTCCCGGTTTGATTGGCGGCAAACAGTTCGAACGCACGGCCGCACTGATTGATGTGTCGGACAAAGAATTTTACGTCGCAGATATTTTCCGCGTCGTCGGCGGCAGCGCTCACGCGAAACTGACGCACAGCTATTTCGGCAAAGCGAGCGCCGAGGGGGTCAATTTTGTTGATAAGCAGGAATACGGCAACGGCACGCAGACCCGCAACTTTCAACACGATCCCGACGCGAAACCCGGCTGGAACGTGACCTGGCACATTGAAGATCCGCGCAAGATGGGGCCGCAAGGCAAAACGGTGCAGATGCGTTACACCGATCTGACCGATCGCTCGCAGGCGCTCCTCGGTGAGTCGTGGGTCGTGGGTGGTTTATACAATGTTTCCGCGAGTGAAGAGCACTGGATTCCCACCGTTATTTCTCGGCGTCAGGGCACCAACGGATTCGCCTCCACTTTCGTGAGCGTGATGGAACCGTTCATTGGAAAGAGTGCGATCACGCAAACGCGAAGACTGACTTTGCAGCGCAACGGCGAAGGTCAAAAAAGTGACGTCGCGATTGAAATCACTTTGACGGACGGTCGCAAAGATTTGCTCATCTCGGTCGCCGGAGATCCCGCAAAGCCCGTGCCGGCAACACAACCGGATTGGAACGTGGAATTGGATGGACAGGTTTGCTGGATCCGAAAAACCGCCAAAGGGAAGATCGAACGCATCGCTCTGTCCCACTCCCGCTCAGTAAAGATCGGGAACAAGAGTTACGATGCGAACGCGAAATCTGACTTCACGGAATTAAGACCGTAACCGGCAGGGGCGGAGTTTAGACACGAATTACACGAATGAACACAGGTTCGGAGAATTCGTGCTAATTCGTGAAATTCGTGTCGTCCCCTTCTGAATTGTTCCTTCTCCGTGCGCACAATCAGACCGCAAAATGTTTGGCGACCTTTCGCACGGCCGCGCCGACTTCAAGCATGTAAGGTTCGTCCATGGATTCGTGGATCGTGACACGAAGGCAGTCTTTTAGAATGGCTTCGGCTTCCGGACATTTCACCTGGTTGTAATCCATCTTCGTCAGCCCCATTTCTTTCACTGGCCAACGACCGGCGAAGAAGTTGTGCTGACGAAATAAATCCATCTGGTAAAGCACCGCAGGAATATAACCAGCGGACGCCTGCACACCCTCGGCCCGCAACGCAGCCACGAATTTATCCCGGTCACATGTGAACTTTCCCGGCTGCACGCGCATCATGTAGAAATAGAAGGTGCAGCGATCTTCCGCATGAACGAAGTGAGGCGTCAGGCCAGGGATGCCGGAAATCTCTTTCGTCAACAGTTCGCCCATCTTTGCGCGCGTTCCCGTGATGGTTTCGATCCGGGTTAACTGTCCCGCAGCGACGGCCGCTTGCGGTTCACTCATACGATAATTCGTCCCGAGCACTTCAAACTTGCCACCATTGAGACGATTCATTCCTTTGTCGCCGAATTTCTGCAGCAACGGGCCAAATCTTTCGTCACTGCTCGCGACGAGACCGCCATCTCCGCACGTGAGTTGCTTGCTGCTTTGTAACGAGAAGCAGGCGATGTGTCCGACCGTGCCGATCGGTTTACCGCGATAAATAGCACCCCAAGACTGGGCGCAATCTTCAATCAGGACGAGCTTGTGTTTATCGGCGAGCGCTTTCAGGGGGATCAAGTCGCAGGGATTGCCACCGAGATGAACGGCGATAATCGCCTTTGTTTTTGGCGTGATGCGACGTTCCACATCGGCAACGCTCAGATTGAAAGTGTTCGGCTCGAGATCGGCGAAGACCGGCACCGCTTGTTGAAATAAAATTCCAATGACTGTGCCCATGTCGGTGATTGGCGTGGTAATCACTTCGTCACCCGGCGCAATTCCTGCCGCAGCCACGGCAATGTGTAGCGCAGCGGTGCCGGAAGAGCAGGGCATCACATGCTTCAGCGGACAAATCTTTTGGAAACGATCGAGGAAGATTTTTGTTTGCGGCCCATTCCAATAGAAGAGTGCGTCCTGCCCGAGCATGGCTTCGAGGCGTTCCCGTTCTGGCTGACCAAAACGAGCGACCTTGGCCGGGGTTCGCTTCACTGACTTTGCACCGCCATCCAAAGCGATCTTTGTGTCATCAGCAGCGGATGTTTTCGTTTCGGCACCTGGCAATTGACTGGCGACGACGAGAGTGGAAGCCGAAGCGATAAATTTCCGGCGTGTGAATTTTGGATTCAGCATAAATCAGTGGTGTGTGAACACCGACCATTTATCCCTATTCCGCCAAGGCGATCAACCTATCAATGAATTGCGGAACCGCGTTCAGCGAGAATACTGGCCAGATCCATTTCGATTTCCTTGACCCAATTCTGAACCCAGGCCTTCGGGGCGGCGGGGCTCGTGGTCAGTTCAGGATGCGCTTGAATCATAAGACTCAAACGGTTTTGAAACGTCATGCATCCAGTCCCAAGATGTTGCACCCGCAAGACGGGCGGACAAAAGAGCCAGTCTCCGTCACAACCCTTTTGCGTGATCGACTTTTCGGCATCCCAATCACCAAGGTTTGAAAAGGAACCGATATGCCAGACTGGCATGTATTTCTCTGAATCGACCAGATAGCGAATAATCCCCGGGCTAAGAAAGCGGCTTGAATCGTAGGCAAACCAGTTCGCCCAATGATTGCCGGCCGCGAGTTGCGCATAAATTTTCTTATGCACATCGCGCAAGGTGTCGTAGGACGCGACGCGCAAGGTGATGAAACTGGAATGGTTGTCCACGTCACTGTCGCGCGTAATCTTTCCACGCAGATTCACGGGGATCATCCAGGGGACGATCGCCGCTTCGTCTTGCAAATAGGGACGAATCGCCTTGGTCAGATGCTTAACCAAAAATGAGTTTACGGTAATGTTCGCCTTGCGACAGACCCGCCGGATTTGTGTCGTGGTCGTTTCGCTAAATACATGCCAGGCGACAGCGGTCGGTTCTTCGGTTGCGGTGCTCAAGCGAGTCGCGCCATCAAGTGTGCGCCATTTGAGTTTGCGTCGGGGCTGCAGAAACTTTGGAAATGTTTTCAACACCGCCAGGCGCGACGGCTCGGAAGGATGTTTGATTTGCGGCAGTCGACAGAGATCGACTCCACGTTTGCGCAAAATATCTGCGAACCCGCCGATGCCATCCACTTCGCTATGCGGCAGGAAAATCCATTCGGGAGTCGTCGATCCAGTGGGAATCCGTCCGAAACGAATGCCGATATATTCGCCGGAATCCTGGGCAGATTTGAACCACGGCTTAATTGGATCGAACGGTTTTTCTGACATAGACGATGGAGTTAACTGGAAATTGCTTTGAATGTAGCAACGTCGTGCAACGTAAAGCCTTATGCTGAGAAATCCAAGCTCTCTTTAAGTTCCGCTTGTTTCAATCCGCGATCTCGCGAGAGTGTAGAGTATGTCGACTGTCGTCAATGTCGCGATCCACGCGAGCCAGTTTCCAAACCAGGTCCGGCGCGATTTGCTGGAATCGTTGCGCTCGCGACAGGTGAATCATAAATTTCATTACGATAGCCACAAACAAACTCAGCAATGGCTGAAGTTGCATCAGGCCTATTCGCCTTCGCGGACAGATTCTGATTGTGCCGGGGTTTACGACGCCAGTTTCGCGGCGGTGACTCAGCGAGTGGAGCAAGACAATGCTCATCTCATTGGTCTTGGTTGCGGGGGCGGGCAAAAAGATGCGCGTCTTCTCCGGTTGCTGCTCGAACGCGGCAAGTCGGTCGGCTACACACCGGTTGATGTGAGTGTGGCAATGGTCCTGGTGGCACATCAGGCAGCCATGCCGATCCTCGCGGGCGGAAACTGTTCTCCGCTGGTTTGTGATTTTCTCACTGCGAATGATCTGCCGGAAAACGAAGCGTTCCATTCGAGCGACGAAACGGAACGGCTCATGACATTTTTCGGAATGATCCCGAATTTTGAACCGCAAGTTATCCTGCCAAAATTAGCTGGATTCTTGCGTGCGAACGATCATCTGCTTTTTAGTGCGAACCTCGCTCCCGGTGCGGACTATGCCGCCGGAGTGAATCGTATTCTCCCGTTGTACGACAACGGGCTGACGCGTGATTGGCTCATGACCTTCCTGATCGATCTTGGCGTCACGATGCAGGACGGAACGTTGCGTTTCAGCGTGGAGGATTGTCCGGCGGGATCAGGATTAAAGAGAGTGGAGGCTAACTTCATTTTTGCGCGCGCCACTCAGATCAGCATCGACGAAGAAACTTTCGCCTTTCCGTCCGGCGATTCTATTCGCTTGTTTTTTTCCTATCGTCACACCCCTGAGACAATTAACCGTTTGTTGAAACAACATGGCGTGTCGGTGCTCGACCAATGGATTACTGCATCACAGGAAGAAGGGGTCTTTCTTTGTCGCCGGTCTTAAACTTAGGGGTGAGTCTTCAAATGCTGATCCATCCAGCCGAGCATTTTCGTCCACATCTCCGGAAGGTATTTGTGACCGAGCCCGGGATAGATGTCGTTCTCGAACGCTTTTTCTTTTCCGTAAAGTGCGTAAACCGGTTTAACGCGCGTCTCAATTTCGCGGATGCCATCAATCGGTGAACCGCGATCCGCATCTCCAGTCATAAACATCACCGGACGCGGCGCGATGCAGGCGATCACCGCTTCGGTGTCGAAATGGTTCAGCATGCCGGGAACGAAGTAGTAAATGCCGTGGGCGGGAAGCGAATCGTGCTGCAACAAATTTTGATACCGCGTCATGCAGGCCACCGGCACGCCGGTTTTGATGCGATCATCCAGCGCCATCAACCACCACGCTCGCGTCGCCCCGAGGCTCATGCCGGTAACGCCAATGTTGTTTGCGTCTACTTCAGGTCGCGACACCAAATAATCCAACGCCATCAAATCATCGCGCAGCATCATTCCCCAAAGCGTTCGCCCCACCCAAAGGTTGAACTTGCTCGCGCTTAACTCGCGGGCTGGCCCAATGCCGGTCACCGCGTTGGTCGTCGGAAATAAACCAGCAGGCCCTTTGTCGTTTCGTTCACCAAAACAGTACGCATCGATCCCGATGACAACATAACCACGTTTCGCGAGCGTCGGTCCCGGGGCTTCCGGTGTGTGATTGGCCTGAAACAATTCCTCTTTGCCGACCTCGTATTGGCCGCCGTGCCAATGACAATACAGAATAGCCGGTGATTTTTTGGCGGCGGTTTTCGGCAGCAAAAGATAACCAGAGACTGTAGCACCCGCGCCGTTATCGAACTGGAACTTTTCAGAAATGTAATCACCGCGATCTTCACGAACGAGTGTTTCGACTTTCGGGCCCTTCGGGCGTGGCGGCAGTTTCCCCAGCAATTGCCAGAGCGTAGAACGAATCTCACTGCGTTTGCTTTCCCAAGCCGCGATTGTTTTCGGCGTGACAAAGTCTGGTGCGAGTTCTGCCTTCGCCAGCCATTGTGTTGTGTAATTCGTTTCGGCCATCGAAAGGGTTGTCACAAGAGAAAACAGAAGTGGCGTCACGAAAGCAAGGATTCGGCGACGGGAACTAATTCGCATGACAGCAAGCTTCCGAAAGCCACCGGCGTCTGCCAAGGAATTTGTGGGCTCGGGTTTCTTGTGAGGCCGTGTTAGGGAGGAACGCCGGAGCAAGAACTTCTATCTTAATCGCAGGAGGATTTATGCCAGATGTGGATGCAAGAACCAAACCAGCCAGCAAGCGGAGTAAAAAAGATACTTCCCCAAAAAAGAAGCTACTGGCCAAAAGCGGCGCCGGCGGCCGTCATTACGAAGAAAAAGATAAACGCCCGAAAAAGGAAGCGGCCAGTAAATAATCAGCGTTCAATCTCCGCGATTCGCCGGGCGTGTCGTCCACCTTCAAAAGGTGTGCTGAGAAAAATCGCCACGATCTCCAGCGCGGTTTGTTCCGTCATCATTCGTTGGCCGAGCGAAACGACATTGGCGTCGTTGTGCTGCCGCGCCAGTTGGGCACTTTCAGCATTCCAACAGAGCGCGCAACGGATGCCGCGGACTTTGTTGGCAGCGATCGCTTCCCCATTTCCAGAACCGCCCAAAACGATCCCACGTTCGAATTCGCCACGAGCCACCCCTTCGGCAACCGGTCGAATAAATCTTGGGTAATCAACGGGCTCGACGCCAGTGGTGCCGAAATCACGAACGTCATGCCCGCGCTCTTTCAGGAATGCTACGATCTTTTGTTTGTAATCAAACCCGGCGTGATCAGACCCAATAGCAATCTTCATGACAATTTCTGTTCGCGCTTACGATGAAACTTTTCTCGAATGTATTCCCGCGTCTTCTGCAACCACTTTCGCGCCCACTCAAATTCGCTGGCCAGAATCGCGAGCCCCATCGGAATCACGATAAAGGCTGGCCCTGGCAATATGATCATGGCGATGCCAATTAGAACGACAAGGCCACCCGCGATTCCGACGGCAACCTGTCTCGTTGGGGAATGAGTTTTCATCTTGGTAGCTGAAACATCACTCATCCCTGTGCCCCCTGCAATCAGGCCGACCCACGACCGAAACTCACGGCGACCTGATTCGGTAAAAACGGGCGGCGCGATTCGTGGCCGCGAGATCATTGAAGTTCAGCGCGCCGTTGTTACCGGTCGTGAGATTCGTCAGGTCGGTCCATTGAATTAGATTCGTGGAGACTTGCAACGTGCAGCCTTGATTCGCACCACCGACCATCTGCAGCAGCATGCTTCCTCCAACTTGAGGAACCAAACCGGTGAAGCTGATCGGCGCAAAAATTTGTGGCGTCACCGTTAAGACAAACGCTTTGATGGTCGTGGCAAGACCGTCGCTGACGGTAACAATGATCACCGCCGAACCGCTTCGATCGGTGGCCGGGGTGACAATGAGCGAACGGTTTGGACCTGCCCCGCCGACAGAAATATTTGCGGACGGAACAAGAATCGGATCCGTCGAGAACGCATTAATGACCAGACCCGAAGCGGGAGTTTCGGTATCGCCAATGACAAACGAGAGGGCGGGCGTCGGCGTATTTGCGGGCGTGGTTTGATCAGCGAAATCGCTCAACTGCGGCGGCGTGTTGGAATGGACGATGAATTCGTCGAGGCCGAAATTGACGCCGAGGTTATTCGTGGCGACAACGCGATAGTGATACTCACGGCCTGGAACCAGGCCAGTGATTGGGTTACTAACGAGCACCGGAGTGTTTCCACTAGCCAGACTGATGGTCGGGGTTCTACTTCCATAACTCGTCGTAGGGCCATATTCGAACCAGGCCTGCGAGGCTAGTCCATTGGGACGGACGCTGCCATTCAACGTCACGTCGAGGGCCAGATTAATATTCATCACCAGCGGGCTCGCCGGAAGCGTTGTGGCGAACGGTGCCGCCGTGGTGGTGGTAAAGGCCAGGTCCTGTCCTGACGCAGCCCCAAGGATGTTCGTTCCAATGAGCCTGAAATGATACGTGTTGCCCGGGAAAAGATTGGATACAACGCAGGCCACTGGGACCGTGGCGCTCCCGCTGGGAACGATGGTCAGCCCGGCAACGCTGCCATAGTTGGTGGTAAGGCCGTATTGAAAATTAATCGTCGTATCATTCGTATTCGGATTAACCGTGCCGTTCAGGGTCGCGGCTGTCGCGGCGATGCTCGTGGCGGCGACGGTTGTGATGGTAGTTGCTGGAGCAGTGGTGAAAACCATATCGAATCCCGATGACCTTCCCACGCTATTCGTGCCCACCGGTCGGAAGTGATAGGTTGTGCCCGCCGAAAGGTTCGGCAGCGTTACCTGGACGGGAACGGCATTTGTGCCATTGCCGACATTAATCAATCCGGCAACCGTGCCGTAGCTCGTGGTCGGACCGAATTCAAAGTAAGCCATGGTGCCATTGTTATTCGGATTGACGGTTCCGTTCAACGTGGCGGTGGTTGCCGTAATGTTAATCACGGACACGGTTATTACTGTCGCTGGTGGGATGAACACGAATGATTGTTCTGCGGCGAATGGTGAGCCGGCAAAGGAGGAATCCACGGCCTGCACACTCCAGTAATAGGTCATGCCGGGAGTCAAATTACTGATGCGGGCGTTTCCTCCCGTTTGAGCGCTTCCGAATTGGGCAATCCTGCGGAAGCCGTTACTACTGGATGACGGTGAAAGGATTTCGGAGCCGCCGGGTGTGGTGCCGATCCGCAAGTTATAGCTGAGACCAGCGGAGGGGGTTTGCGCATCGACGGATGCATTCCACGAAAAGGTTGCGCCAGTGTCCGCAATGGTAGCAGCCAATCCCGAAGGGGCGCCGGGTGCGGTGTTGGTGGCCGGACCCCGATTTTGCCACAATTGAGCGATGGACGCGTTATTATAACCGCTCAGCATCATATCCAGCTTGCCGTCGTTATTGTAATCGCCCCACGCATTCGCCCCAGAAAAAGATATAGGAGCAAAGCCTTCGTTGATGCGAACGAAGCCGGTGTCGGTATTACGGCAAAGCTGCGAAGAAGGAACAGAGGCACTGTAGTTTGTTCTACCGCTCAGGAACACGTCCAATCTTCCGTCATTGTCATAATCGCCCCACATTACTCCTGGAGTCCCAACTCCGGGCAGGTCAGCCGCGATGTTCGTAAAACCGTTACCGGTATTCCGCAAAATTCGGGATTTTGTCACGGCGTCGGTGCTGGAGCCATCGTCGCCAGCGAGCAGAATATCCAGTTTTCCGTCATTGTCGTAATCGCCCCAGGCGGCCCTTTCCCCGTTCGGTAAACCGGCTCCGCTGTTACTGAACGTACCATTTCCATTGTTACGCCATACTTGACACACGTAGAAAGAGCCGTTGACCAAGGACGTCAGTAAAATATCCGGATAACCGTCATTGTCGTAGTCACCCCAGGCTGCAGAACTAATTTGTCCTGGTAATCCTGCGCTAACGATCGGGAAGCTGCCATTGCCGGCGTTGCGCCTGAGCTGAACGGAAAACTGACCATTAACCAAATAGCCGGCAATCAGTAAATCCAGTTTCCCATCATTGTCGAAATCTCCCCACGCCAGCGCACCGCAGGGGGAAATCCCAGGTAAGCCTGCGTTGATGTTCGTGAAAGTGCCGTCGCCTTTATTTCGCCAGATCTGGGCAACGCTACCACTGGCGCTACTCCCGCAAATGGCTATATCCAGGAAACCGTCATTATCGTAATCCCCCCATGCTGCGATGCCGCCATCAGCGATAGCAGGCAATCCCGTAATGATATTCGTAAACGCGCCATTGCCTAAGTTTCTCAGTAGCGCCGTCGTGCGAGTATTGCTCGCGATCTGCAAACCCGTTACTAAAGCGTCGAGATACCCATCATTATCATAGTCTCCCCACGCCATGGATGCGCCATAAACCTGCGGCAGTCCGATATTGGTGCTAATGAAAGACTGGGTTAAAAACGTCACATCCGCGCCCGTTGAAATAGCCACACTGTTTGAGGCAACCACACGGTAGTGATACAGGGTGCCGTTCGACAGATTGGTGAGGATGCTGCTCGGATTCTGAACGATGTCTCCTGTCAAGATCCCGACTGCGATCGTGTTTCCATAGTTAGTGTTGGGTCCATACTCGAAGGATACTTGTGTCGCATCGCCGAACGGGTTGACAGAAGCTTTTAAGGTAGCGCTGCTGCCGGTCACGTTGGTTGCGTCCAGAGTGATGGCCAACGGAGCAACCGCCGGCAAGGTCGTGAAACTCTGATCCAAACTAAAAGTAGTCCCTGCGCTGTTGCTGGAAACCAATCGAGAATGAATCGTCGTATTCGCGGTCAAACCGCCAATGGCCAAGGCAACCGAACGATTCGTAATCCCAGCTGGAAAATTGGTGGTACTGCTTACGAGACCATAGGTTTGGGTTGTCCCGTATTCGAAGTAGGCTGCAGCAGCCGCTCCGTTAGGATTGACCAACCCGTTGAGAGTCGCGCGCTCTTGCGAAATATTCGTTGGCGAAAGCAGAGCCACCGACGGCGCAAGCGACAATGTCGTCACGGTCAGGTCACCACCAAAGTTTGTTCCCAATCCATTCAAACCAGCAGCACGAAAATGATACAGGGTTCCCGGTAACAAGCCGGTGATGAGGCTGCTGTTCGTAACGGAAGGGTTGCCGTTTCCAACGGTGTTGGTGTCGGTCAAAAGACCGTAAGCCGTGGTCAGGCCATATTGGAAATAGGTCGCAGTGGTTACGCCGTTCGGATTGATCGCGGCATTTAATGCGGCACCACTTCCAGATACATTGCTCGCCGGTTGAGTAGTAACTGCCGGCGCGCCCAACGAGGTCGTGAAGCTGAAATCCGCACCCGCCCCTGCGCCACTGTTGTTCGTGGCCACCACGCGATAATGATAAGTCACTGTAGCGAGCAGGTTCGAAACGGTGAGCGTCACCGGCTGGGAAGTCGTGCCCGCGCCGATGTTGGTCAAAATGGTGATCGAGCCATAATTTGTATCGGTGCCCCATTCGAAATAGGCCGTCGTCGTGGCCCCATTTGGATTGACTGAGGCGAGCAAGGTAGCCCGATTCGCCAAGATGTTCGTGGCGGCAAGGGTTGTTGCCGTTGGAGAAAGCGCCAGCGTGGTGAAGGTCAGGTTGCTGCCATTGTTGGTTCCACGACTGTTGAGCGCGACGGCACGGAAATTATAGAGTGTCCCTGGCAAAAGATTCGCAGTCGTATTGCTGGTTGCAACCTGTGTAATGCCACTTCCGAGGGCATTGGTAGTCGAAAATGATCCATAACTGATGGTCGTGCCGTATTGAAAATAGAGAGTAGCCGCATCACCCTGCGGATTGGCAAATGCATTTAAGAAGGCATTGCTGGCTGTAATACTGGTAGCGCCGAGGGTCGTTACGCCGGGAGCAGAACTCGTCGTGGTGAAAACCGCATCACTACCCACAACGAGCTGCACACTGTTCGAGGCGACCGTCCGAAAGTGGTAAGTCGTCACGGCAGTCAAATTCGAAGCCAACGCTGTCACGGCACGACTTCCATCCCCGGTTCCAATATTCGTTACGATCGTTCTATTGCCGTAGGTGACATCAAGACCGTAATCGAAATAGACCGTGGTTGTGCCACCTCGAGGATCAACGGACGCATTTAACACTGCGCTGTTGTTCGTCAGGGTACCGACCGATTGACCGAGGATTTGCGGCGCCTCGGGTCCCGTGACAAACGTTAAGTTATTCCCCAGATTTGTCCCGGCGGAGTTCATGGAGACCACACGGAAATTGTAATTGCTGCCCGGAAGCAAACCGCTGACCGGAATGTTGAGGGCGATATTGGTCAACGTGGCGGTGATATCGTTGGTCACCGAAAAGCTCCCATAGCCGGTCGTCGTCCCAAATTGAAAATAAACCTTGCTGTCGGCGCCATTGGGATTCACCGAAGCATTTAAGATCACATTGGTCGTGCCAATACTAGTTGCAGCCTGCGTTGTTACCGTCGGAGCAATGGGCGGTGTCGTAACTGTGGCATCTGAACTGAACACAGCCCAGGCGTTATTGGTCGCGACAAGCCGGTAGTGGTAGAGAGTCGTGGGTTGCAATCCCGTGACGGATTGGCTGACCGAGACGGTATTGGTGCCGGTGACATTGGTGACCACCGTGACCGTCCCGTAATTGGTATCGAATCCGTATTGAAAATAGCTCGTCGCGAGGACGCCGTTAGGATTCACAGTCCCATTCAGCACTGCCGCCACACCCGTAACCCCGGTGGCCGGCGCAACGCTGACGCTCGGCGCCACGTTGAAGTTTAGAAGCAGGTTGTTTCCTGAGACGCTCAGGCTCAAGTAACCTTGCCCAAGACCATTGGCGAAGCCTGTGGTCCCGTTGGCTGCCGAAATTTTGATGTTAAAATTCGTCGGATTGAAACCAATAATGCCAGCGGTGGTTTTCACTAAAATCCAGGATTGCGCGACGCCGCTGTTAAAATTGATGGCCGGTCCATTTACGTCAGGCGAGAGGCCTGACAAGGTCCAGAGATTGATGTTAAAATTCCGGGCCGAGGAAACGTTTAGAGTTCCAGTAATATTGAGTTGATCGTATCCAGCGCCTGCTCCATTGGTGGCATTGTAGAGTTGCCAGTTGTAGTTGGCGTCATCGGTCCAGGCAGTGCTGCCGGCATTTAGAATCCCGAGACCCGGTCCTGGAGAGAAAGTGCTTTTTCCATTAAGAAGTAACGGACCCACTGAACCAATGCCTGACAGGACTGCATTACTGTAGACAATGACACCACTACTGGAAGCGACACTCCCGTTCATTTGCAGTGCGCCTTCGTTGACCAGTGTCGGGCCCGTGTAACTGTTGGTGCCGGAAAGGATGAGTGTTCCCAAACCCTGTTTCACCAAACCAGCGGGAGCACCGCTCCAACCTCCGATGCTACCGGCAACTGTCTTTGCTCCACCATTTACGGTGAAAATGTTCGTGCCGCCCAGGAGGAAAATCCCGGTCCCGGAAGTTGCCCCCCCGCCTGCGCTACTGCCGCCACCGCCGCCACTGGATCCCGGGGTCAACGATCCCGCATCACACGATGAGTCGACAAACATCAGAGACGCACCATTGCTTGACCTGACAAAAACTCCAGCTCCTAACGCGGCGCCGCCGCCGCCGGGGGCACCATTATCGCTAATTGCTCCGGAGCCGCCAAAGGCGCCGCCGAAACCTCCGCCACTATTATAAGTAAGGCCACCTCCACCTCCACCAAAGCCACCGCCGCCAGCCTGCTCGCTGCTGCTTCCCGCGCCTCCGCCTCCGAACCCGCCATAGCCGCCATTACCGTAACTTGGCCCGAAATATCCACTTCGATAACCCCCACCGCCTCCTCCGAAGTCACCGGCCGAACCACCATTTCCGGAATCATTGGCACCGCCGCCACCGCCGAACTTGCCCCCGGCCCCGCCGTGCCCGCCATCATACCCGTTTTGTCCATAAGCGCCTCCGCCTCCTCCGCCATTCGTTTGCCCGGCTGCCCCGCTTCCGTTGCTATAATTAGCTCCATTGCCACCTCCACCTCCTCCGCCGGCGCCACCCGTAAATCCTGAGGCAGGTTGACCATCGGCAAGAGCACCTCCACCGCCTCCTGCTAAACTACTTCCTGCTCCGCCACTGCCAATCAATCCGCCACCGCCTCCTGCTCCACTGTTGCCGGAATCGCCATAAGCAGCAGATCCGCCATCGCCACCGAAGCCTCCGCCACCTCCCCCGGCGAACCCAGCTCCGTTTCCGCCATTGCCGCCCAGGCCTCCTCCGCCTCCGCTTCCCCCATTGCTGCCAAACGAACCGCCATTGCCTCCCATTGCGGCATTGCCCACAAATTCCACTCCTGAAAGTGATACCGCTCCGGCATTGACGAACAACCCTGCGCCGGCGCCCAACCCTCCGCCTCCACCCAGCGCACCGCTTCCCCCGTTTCCACCTTTTGCTCTTCCATTTGCAATTCTGAAATCCTGCAGGGCGATTTCGCTACCAACGGCGTCGACAAAAAAGACCCGATACAGGTTGTTACCGCTAATGGTTAAATTCGTGGCACCCGGTCCTCGAATCAGGATGTCCTGCGTGATGATCGGCAGTGAACTGTTCAAGGTGATTGTTCCGTTAATGCCAGTAGCATTGATCACCGTCGCGCCATTGGTAGCGTTTGCGCTTAAAATAGCTTCGCGCAAAGAACCGGGACCGCTGTCGAACAGACTATTGACGACGTTTGTTCTTTGGAACGAGGCTGTGACGAAGGTCGCGTCATTACCTGCAGACATTCCACAAACGTTTGTCGCTGTTATCCGATAATGATAAACCGTCACCGGCAACAACCCGTTCACAAAATTGGCGAAGCTGAGGTTGGTATTCCCATTGCCGAGATTTCCAGGAGAAGTTGTCTTTCCATAGTTGGTCGTGATTCCGTATTCGAAATTCGCTGCGGTAGCTACGCTGTTCGGATTGACAGAACCGTTCAAGGTGGCGCGGGTTGCGCCGATCGATTGCGCCGCCAGCGTGCTGACCAGCGGTGGTCCAAAAGTGAACTCGTTTCCGACGGTGGTGGCCGCGCTGTTCGTTGCCACAACTCGAAAATGATACGTGGTTCCAGACAGCAGACCCGAGATCACGCTACTCACGGGAACGAGGCCCAGCGGACTGCCAATGTTGGTCGCAACGGTTTGACTGCCGAAGGCTGACGTCGGACCATATTCGAAGTAAACAGTCGTTGTTGCGCCATTGGCATTTACCATTGCATTCAAGGTCGCTGTCGCCCCGGTGAACCCGGACGCCGCTTGCGTCAACGCGACGGGAGCGGCCGCGGGTGCCGTAAACGTCGCATCATTACCTAATGTGGTTCCGATACTGTTATTGGCGTAAACTCGATAGTGATAGGTCGCCCCGGGTTGCAATCCGCCGATGCTGTTGCTGATGGCAATCGTGGTCGTACCGTTGCCAATGTTTGTCAGAGTCGTGCTGCTGCCGTAATTCGTCGTCAATCCATAATCAAAACGGACCGTCGTCGTGACGCTGTTTGGATTCACCGATGCATTCAAGACAGCGTTGCTCGACTGAATCGTCGTTGCCGGCAAAGTAGTGGCGACAGGCGCTCCCTGCGTAAAAAATGTCAGGTTCGAGCCCAGAGCCGTTCCATTCGTGTTCACCACCGCCAAGCGGAAGTTATAAGTTGTGGCGGGCGATAAATTAGTCAGAACAACGGAAGCGAGAGAGTTGGTCATGGACTGGCCGGAAGTCCAGGACGCGCCACCCGATAACGTGCCGGTATTTCCATTCCCACTAAAGTCCCCAGCCACCGTGCCGCTGCCCTCCTTCAACGGCCAGTAGGCATTGAGATTTGTATAGTTCGGATGACCGACGGTAAGAGCGCTGTTCATCCATGCGACAATCGTCGCTTGATTCAGAGCTGTGTTCCAAATGCGAAACTCATTGATCGAACCGCCAAATGCGTTGGTGAGGCCGCCGCCGAGACGTAGGTCGTAGTTCCCGTGGCCAAAAAGTTTCATCCCCGTCTTGGCCGCTTCCAGGGCACCGTTGCGATAGATTCGCATATAGTTGCCCGACTGACTGGCCACGAGGGCGAAGTGTTGCCATGAATTGGTGATCGAAACGGGCGGCGTGTAACTAAGCCGTCCGCCGACCGAAATGCTGCCGAAATCCCAGTAAATTTTACCATCCGCGGCGGGGGTTTGGGCACTGACCCGATTCGCCGGGTCATCTGGATTCAAGATGAACGTGGCCTGGGTTTTGACCAAAGAGACCTGTTGCCAGAATTCAATCGTGATTTCCGAGGAGGGCACATTCGTGCCATAGCCAGAAATCACAACAAAGCCATTGGTGCCATCCAACTTCAGCGCGGTATCAAGTCCACCGGCATAGTTCGTAGCGCTCAGACTTCCGTAGCCAAGAGTGGTGCCGTATTGGAAATACGCGGTAGTAACAGGCCCGTTCGGAGTGAACGACCCACTGACCGTCGCTGAAGTGGAAGTGATGCTGCTCGCTCCCGAAGTCACCCCGACCGGAAGCGCGGCTGATGCCCAAAAAGGCAGGATCGTCAGGTTAAGGGCAATGAAGAGACGTAAAGCAGAATTGGATTTCCTCATAAAAATGAAAGTGGCCTGCTGTTTCTAACAAGTTTTTTTGAGAAAGCCCGAACAATAACCAGCAAAACCCCGCTACCCGGGCAGGCGTAATCCAAGAAGTTTAAGGGTCGGCTTTGAGGATCTTATATACGCAGCAATGCCCCTTTTAGCCTCTCGTTAAGAGGGGAAGTAAGCTTCAGTTCTGACTTTGTCTCTACCGGCGAAATGTTGTCAGCGTGAGCAGAGTTACGCGCCGTTGGAGCTACAGGTAGACTTTGATTAATCTTATAATTTATGGGGCCATAACCCTTGGGCTGCTACATTGTTCTGGCACAAGTTCCTCAAGGAGGACCGGGATTGTATTGTCTGTCCGAAGGGACAATGGGCACGGACGGGACCTTTTTTTTGGGTTCCTGTAGATGAATGTCCGCCTCTGACAGGACGGCCTTCGTTGAAGGTAATTTTGACGGCAAATTGCTTTGTGTGATCGCTCTTCTTTTTGGCGAGACCGCCGTTTTTTCTGTTTTTCTCCCCGGATTTGTTTCCCGACCCGCAAAACCTTCCAAAATGTCCAAATCCTTTTAAATGAACGGCTTGGCGCCCATCGGAAAGTAAATATCCGGCGAGAATAAGTTTTTCGGGGAGGTTAAAAAGAAAATTCCGGCTGGCGGAAAGTTTTGCACATCCCCAAAAAAGTTTTCCCGCGCGCCAAGACTTTTCGGGGAAGTTTTATTCCGTGATTCTTTTGGCGGAAGGTTTTGGAGGAGGTGGAAAAAAGTTTTCCCGCGAGAAAGAAGTTTTCGGGGAAGTGCAAAAAAGTTATTTCCGGAATGACGACGTTCGAGGAAGTAAAATTCCGTGATTTTTCTGGCGGAGAGTTTTCGGGCGTGTGCAAAAAGTTTTTCCGGCGGGAAAAAACTTTTGGAGGATGTGCAAAAGTTCCGTTTTTCGGGAAAACTTTTTTCGGGGAAGGAAAATGGCGTTGTTTTTTCGGAAAACCAAAATGGGGGAAGGGCGGCGGAACGGGATAAAAAGGCGACGGTTTTTGGGGAGGTGCAAAAGTGTGGGATTTTTGGCGGAGAATTTGCGAGGGAAGGGGAGATCGTCGGATTTTTCGCGGGGGAATTTTGAGGAAGGGCAACCGGTGCGTTTTTCTGGCGCAAAGAAAAAGGGCGGCTAAAAAGCCGCCCTTTGATAAATGACAGAAAAATCAGGCCGGGATCATGCCGGTCTTGCGGGCATAATTGAATAGGCCGCCAGCATCCACCACTGGGCGAACGTCGCCGAGCGGCTTGAAGGAATAGACTTTGCCGGTTTCTTTCGCGGTGACGGTCGCGGCGTCGAGATCGACGGTGACGATGTCGCCGGTTTTCAGGACGTCGCAGAGGCGATCCGCGATTTCGCAGGGGTAAAGTTCACCGGTGGCAACGCAGTTCCGGAAGAAAATACGGGCAAAGCTCTCGGCCAAAATGATCCGGCACTTGGCGGAACCGAGGGCGATCGGGGCGTGTTCGCGCGAACTGCCGCAGCCGAAGTTTCTGCCGGCGAGAACAATTGGGTAATCGGTATCGAGCTGGCCTTCTTTGACGAAACGGGTCTTGTAGAGCGAATCGGGCAAACCGGCGAGGGCAAAGCTGCCGAGCTTCTCGTATTCTTCGGGAATCGTCGGGACCAGGTTCAAATACTGCGCGGAAATGATCTGGTCGGTGTCGATATTGTCGCGCACCACGTAAATGGGACCTGTAAAAACGCTTTGCATCGAGGGAATGTTAATTTACGGGGCTCTATTTTCAATCAGATTTCTCTTTGCCGGACTCCAGGTGAAACTTGTGGAGAAATCGATGCACCACCGGCCCGAAGAAGAGTCCGACCACCAAAATGAACATCAGGCCGCTGAACAGGGCGTAACAGCCGGCAAAAAGTTTTCCGCCGAAGGTCTTCAACTCACACACTGGCCCCATGCCGGACAAAATCATGGCGGCGTTGGTAAATGCGTCAATCCAGGGAAGGCCTTCAAAGAAATGGTAACCTGCCATGCCAATTCCCATCCCGATGGCGATCAGGACCATTCCGAGCGCGGCATTGCGAGCGAGCCGCGCGAAAAAGACGGGCCGTGGCGCGAGGGGAGACTTGTGATGTTCGGCCATGGAGGCCCAGTTTTAGCGCACAGTGGATTTTTTCCAACGGGATTCTCTGTAAAAAAACCTTGATGCCTGGCCGCAAATAAACGAAACGAATCACCTGATGCAGGAACTTATTTCCAAAGCGACGGTGTTACTCGAGGCACTCCCCTATATTCAAAAGTTCAACGGCGAGACATTCGTCGTGAAATATGGCGGCAGTTTCATGGACTCGCCAGACGCGGCGGTGCGTGAAGGCGTCGCGCGCGACATCGTTTTTCTCGAAGCCGTGGAGATCAATCCAGTGGTCGTCCATGGTGGCGGCAAAGCGATTACTCGCGCGATGGAAAAAGCCGGACTGAAAGCCAATTTCATCCAGGGCCAGCGCGTGACCGACGAGCCGACAGTGAAGATTGTCGACGACGTTCTTTCCCGCGAAATCAATCCCGAGGTCGTCGCGACGATCATTGCCACGGGCGGCATGGCCAAGGGCTTTGCCGGACCGGATATTTTTAAATGTCGTAAAATTTTTGTAAAAGGTCCGTCCGGCGAGCAACTCGATATTGGTTACGTCGGCGAAGTAGTGGAAGTGAACACCGCGCCGTTGCTCGAATGCATCGCGAAAGGAATCACCCCGGTGATCAGCCCCACGGCGCGCGGCGAAGATGGGAAGATTTATAACTGCAATGCCGACGTGGCTGCTGCGCAGGTGGCGATTGCGCTGAAAGCCAAACGGCTCGTCTTCATGAGTGATGTTCCGGGATTGATGCGCGACTTCAAAGATCCGTCCACGGTCATTTCGCATTTGCAAATCAGCGAAGTCGACGGATTGAAGGCGGCAGGCATTGTGGATAAAGGGATGATTCCGAAAGTGGACAGCGCGGTTGCCGCAATTCAATCAGGGGTCGAAAAGGTTTCTTTCGTGGATGGGCGCGTGCCGCATTCCGTCCTTCTGGAAATTTTTACGGATGCTGGTGTCGGGACGGAAGTGGTGCTTTAATCGCGTCATTCCCGGGCAGAACGATTCATGAAATCAAATTATCTTCGGCGTGTCCTCACGTTGACATTATTGCTGTCGTGCCTCGCTTGTCAGATGGCAATCGCTAAACCGTCCGCGAGCAAAGATAAGAAAAAGCCCGCAGAATCCTGGCGCGGCGTTCACTTGTTTGTGGCGAGCGATGAGGCGGTCGATGATCTTTCCGAATCCTTAACCAATCTGACGGCGGTTGGCATTAATACCATCATTCTTGAAGTCGGATATAATTTTGAATTCAAGTCTCATCCCGAACTGAGGAGTGGTCGAAATCCGGTGACCCGCGCACACGCCCGAAAATTGGCGGCGGTCGCCCGCAAGAACGGTGTCCGATTGATTCCGGAACTCGATTGTCTCGGACATCAATCATGGAAAAAATCCGATCACCCGTTGCTGCGCGTCTATCCGCAATTCATGGAACCGATCGGCACCAACACAGATACTAATGGCGCGCATCTGCACAGTTGGTGTCCACAACAGAAGAAGGTTTATCCGATTATCTTTTCTCTCATGGACGAACTGATGGAAGCGTTTGATGCTGACGCGTTTCATGTCGGCATGGACGAAGTCTTTTGTATCGCCTCGGATAAATGTCCACGTTGCAAAGGCGCTGATCCGGCAAAGCTATATGCGAAAGCGGTGAATGATTTGCACAAACACATTGTCGGCAAGCGAAAGAAGGAAATGTTAATGTGGGGCGATCGTCTACTCGATTCCAAGGCGCTCGGTTATTCCAAATGGGAAGCCTCGCGCAACGGCACCCATGGCGCGATTGATTTAATTCCAAAAGACATTGTCGTGTGCGATTGGCATTACGAGAAAAGCACAAACTACCCTTCAGTGCCGCTGCTTCTGGAGAAAGGTTTCCGCGTCTGGCCTTCTGGCTGGCAACCGCTCGAGGCGACGAAGGCGTTCAGTGCATTTTCGCTCGCGGAAAAAAATCCACGGCTGGTCGGATATCTCGTTACCGCCTGGAGCCGGGCGAACGTTCGTACCGCTGCGACCTGGCCGCCGCTGGTTGAAGTGATGAAGGATTGGAAAAAGTAATCCGACGCGCAAATTTTTATATCTTTTCCTGCGCTACGCCATTAACTAAACACTGATGAAAGAAATCGTTCCTGCGCCGCCAGCGATCGTCCGTAACGACATCGCTGCCATCAAAGGTCTCTTCGACAAAAACGTTATTCCTTCCTATGGGCGCTTTGAGATTACGCTCAGTCACGGCGCGGGAAGTTATGTCTGGGATGTGACGAATAAACGTTACCTCGATTTCGGCGGTGGTATTGCGGTCTCCGCGCTGGGACATGCGCATCCGGAGATGACCGAAGCGCTAGTCGAGCAGTCGCGCAAACTGATCCATACTTCGAACCTTTATTTTCATGAGCCGCAAGGCCGCCTCGCGGAATCGATCGTGAATCACATGGGTTGCGGAAAGGTATTCTTCTGCAACAGCGGCGGCGAAGCGAACGAAGGATTGTTCAAACTCGCGCGCAAATTTGGCCACGACGAAGGACGCTTTGAAATTCTGACGGCATTCAATTCTTTCCACGGCCGGACACTCGCGGGAATTTCGGCCACCGGTCAGGACAAGGTGAAGAAGGGATTCGAGCCGCTGGTGCCGGGATTCCGTCACGTTCCCTACAATGATTTGGACGCGGTGCGCAACGCCATTTCGCCCGCGACGGTCGCAGTTTTAATCGAAGGGGTTCAGGGCGAAGGTGGTATTACTGCCGCCACGCCCGAGTATCTGCTCGGCCTGCGAAAGCTGTGCGATGAAAAGAAGATGTTGCTCCTGATGGACTCCGTGCAGGACGGGCATTTCCGCACCGGTCGATTCCAGGCGTTCCAACGGATTTTCGAAAATGTTCCGGGCGGGGAAAAGTTTATGCCGGATGGTGTTTCGATGGCCAAAGCACTCGGCGCTGGATTCCCGATTGGTGCCTTCTGGGCACGCGAACCGTATTGCAATTTGCTCACGGCTGGTTCGCACGGTTCGACCTACGGCGGCAATCCGCTTGGTTGCGCGGTAGGAAATAAAATTTTCCAGGTGATCCAACGCGATAAGTTGGCCGACAACGTGCGCGAGTTGGGAGACTTTCTGAAAAACGAAATGCTTCGGCTCGCGACTAAATATCCGACCGTGATTAAAACGGCGCGCGGCCTCGGTTTTCTGATCGGCCTCGAGTTGGTCGACAAAATTCCAGCATTCGCGCAGAGCGATAAAACTCACGCGGTTCAATTTGTGAATCGATTGCACGACGCCGGCATGTTGGCGGTCCCGTCTGGCACACATGTCATTCGAATTTTACCTCCGTTCAATCTGCGTAAAGGTGAAGCGGAAGAGGGTCTGAGAATCATCGAAAGTATCGCTGCACAAATCGCCTGAGAGCGGGGAATCTCCATGAATTTGTAAAAAGGTTTTGAAAAGAAACGCTAATTCGTGTTCTTTTCTCGTTTTTCCGCGAAAGCAAAAGAAATGAAACATCTGCTGAGCCTCGAAACGTTGTCGCGTGCGGACATGGAGACGATTCTCCAAAATGCCGTGGTGCTCAAACGCCAGCGGGGCGATAGTCAACACAAGCCGCTCGCCGGCCAGACGTGGGCGCTGATTTTCACCAAGTCCTCCACCCGCACCCGCGTCTCGTTCGAAGTTGGGATTCGCGAACTCGGCGCGAGCGTGATGTTTCTCAGTTCAAACGATATTCAACTCGGCCGCGGCGAACCGATCAAAGATACCGCGCGCGTTCTCGGACGAATGATTCATGGAGCTGTGATCCGGACGTTCGCGCAAAAGGATGTCGAAGAATTTGCGGCTTACGGAAAGATTCCGACGATCAACGCACTGACCGACGACGAACATCCCTGCCAGGTGCTCACGGATATTTTCACCTTTCAGGAAACGCACGGTCCAATTCAGGGCAAAGTGGTTACGTTCGTCGGCGACGGCGCGTGCAACATGCCGATTTCCTGGGTCTTCGCGGCGGCGAAACTGGGCTTTGAATTGCGCATCGCTGCTCCAAAAGCATTTCAACCCCCGGCCGAGATTCTGAAACGCGCGGGCGGAAAAATCGTGGTCACCGAAGATTTGCAGGCAGCGGCCGCCGGAGCGGATCTGCTTTACACGGATGTTTGGATCTCGATGGGCAAAGAAGCTGAATCAGCGGAACGCATTCGACAGCTCACGGGATATCAGATCAATCAATCGATTGTGAAACTCGCCAAGCCGGGAGCGTTGGTCATGCATTGTTTGCCTGCGTATCGCGGCAAAGAAATCGACGAAGAAACCTTCGAGGCAAATGCGGACACGATCTTCACGGAAGCGGAGAATCGTCTGCACGTGCAGAAATCGATTCTCAGCTGGATTGTTTCGTAGAATGGGCCGTCGTTGTTATGGACCTGGTTTCAAATAGCGGTGCAAATACTTCATCGAAACCGTCATATCCTTTGGCCATGGCGCTTCAATGGTAAGCGGCTCGTTCGTGATCGGATGTGGCAAGGTGAGTTTTTCTGCATGCAATGCAATCGTTGAAATCAGCGGGCGTTCCGACTTGTTGCCTTTTAAACGATAATCCGACTTCAGATGCGACAGCAGCAATTGTGCGCCACCGTAAAGCTTGTCCCCGATCACTGGCAAATCGACATATTCCAAATGCACGCGAATCTGGTGCATGCGTTCGGTGATGGGCCGGCATTCCAGCAAGGTGTAGCCGCTAAATTTTTCACGCACGGAAAACTCTGTTTTGGATTTTTTCCCGTTTCGAGAATCCACGCGCATGGTGCCCAGCTTTAGCGGATGCGGCGCCAATTTCTCATCAATCTCGAAATGATCTTCGGACGGGGTTCCACGGACGAGCGCGGCATAAACTCTCTGCGGTGCTTCCGAGCCAAACAGATTCGCCAGTCCCACCAGGGTTGCTTTGGTTTTCGCCAGCAGAAACACGCCTGTCGTCTCGAAGTCGAGGCGATGGGCGTTGGCCAGGTAAGTCAGATTGCGTTGTTTCGCCCAGGGTGCGCCTTTCGCAATGGCGTCGTGCATGAGCCGCATCATATTATAGCGACTCGGATCGAAGCGGTCGGGGCACGAGAGCAACTCAGCTGGTTTGTTGAGTGCGAGCATATGCTCATCTTCGTAAAGCACCGGGATTTCCCAAAACCCTTTCGGCGGGCCTACGTAACTGAGTTTGATTGTCGGTTCTATTTTCATCCCAAATGTTTAAAGACCGGCTTCTGGCGTTTCGAGTTCGGGCGACTGCCCTTTGCTCTCGGATTTCTTCGTTCGTTGTTCCAGGAAAAAGCTTTTCAGCAACATCTTACATTCCTGTTCACGGACGCCGTGCGTGATATCGCACTGATGATTGAGCGTTGGAAACTGCAACAGGTTCATCGCGCTTCCCGCTGCGCCGGCCTTGGAATCGCCGACGCCGAATACGACGCGCGCAATCCGGCAATGCACAATGGCTCCGGCACACATCGGACACGGTTCCTTCGTAATGTAAAGCGTGCAGTCCGTCAGCCGCCAGTCGCCAACCGCGCCCTCGGCTTGCGTGAGCGCGAGCATTTCGGCGTGAGCGGTTGCGTCTTTGAGCAGTTCGACCTGGTTAAACGCGCGCGCAATGATTCTTCCATCTCGCACGATCACCGCGCCCACTGGCACCTCTTCCGCTTCGTAAGCGCGCACGGCCTGACGTAATGCCTCGCCCATGAAGTAATGGTCGCTCTGTAGATCAATGATCGGTTCGTCCGCCATGCGTCAGCAATTTGAGGCCTGCGCTTTGAAATGCAAAACGGATTCTTCAATCGTCCACGCGTTGCAGCCGTTCTCGCGGCAGTGACAATGCGCGGAAAAGAATCCTCCGCGATGCTTCCAAAAGAGCGGCCAGATTTGTTCGAGATCGGTCTGCGGCATCTTGAGCGAACTTAGTTCAGTCTTGTTAAAGAATTTAAAACTCCCCTCACGATGTGGCGGCGGAACCGTCTGCAGTTTAGTTTTCACCTCAAACAAAAACATCAGCCAATGCGCGTGACCTTGATAGCCATGTTCGCTGACGATGCCGGTGAGATGCAGGTCCGTCGGCTGAAAAACCAGTCCCATCTCTTCCTCCGCTTCCCGGCAGGCACAGGCGTACGGCGATTCACCCGTCTCCTGGATTAGTTTTCCGCCGCATGGACTCCAACAACCAAGATTCGGTTCCTGCGCCCGCTCGAGCAACAGCACTTCGTCCGCTTCGTTGAAGCAATAGAGCAGCGTCGCGATCTTGTAGGGCAGAGCCATGCTGGGAAGCAAACGACCGCTACTTTTTCGCCGTCGTGGATTTATTTCCTACGCAATAAAGATTCTGTCCGGTGCGAATGAAGAGTTGTCCTTGAGAGATGGCAATCGAAGAGCGAACCGGCTCTTCGCCCATTTTGATGGTGGAAAGAATTTTGAATTCCTTGCCTGCATCGAGCACCACCACCGTGCCAGCTTCACCCAGGCAATAAATCTTACCATCGGCTCCGCTCGGCGACCCGCGGAAGATCTCGCGCGTGCCCATATTTCCCTGCCACACCTTGTTCCCGGTTTTTGGATCCAGGCAGGTCATCATCTGACGGTCGCCATCCAGGACGAAGAGGCGATTGTTGTAAAACAAAGGCGTCACACAATCGCTGGGAAACTCCTCAAACTTCCATGCGACGTGAGTAGCCGTGACATCACCTTTGCCGCCGTCGCGAATCGCAAAGACCGGTTCCTTTTTCGGGGCGCTCGCAAAAACCATCCCGTTACCGGTCACCGCCGAAGGCACGACGCGCATCCAGGGGCCGTCTTTTGCATTTAAACCATCGCAACGCCAAATTTCTTCACCTGTTTTCGCGCTGTGGGCCGTGGTGCAATTTCCGCCGACAATCACGATCTCCGTTCCATTTTTTCCTTCGATTGGCATTGGTGTCGCATAAGATTCGTTGGATTCCATTTTCGCGGTCGTGGCTCGCACATGTTTCCAAATGTTTGTGCCCGTTTTTGGATCCAGGCAGAGAAGGAACGATTCGCGGTGCGGTTTGTCATCGAGCGAATGGGAGTAATCAGACGGAATCGGTTCACGCTGCAAGACCTGCACGTAAAGTTTGTCTTTGTAGAGCAGGGGACTCGATCCATAGAGCCACATGATGGAAAACTTGCCGTATTCCTTGCCGATGTTCCGGTGCCAAAGTTCTTTGCCATCCAAATCGAAAGCGGCCAAATCCCCGGTGCCGAACATCACGAAAACCATCTTGCCGTTGGTCACCGGTGACGGCGACGCCATGTTATTCCGGCCAATCACTTTATCGCCGATCGCCACCGTCTTTTGCCAGCGCACCTTTCCGTCGCGCCGATTCAGGCAGAGCAGATTTAAATTCTTCTCCGCGTCCGGGCTGGTGACGAACACGTTATTGCCCCAAATGGCCGGGGTCGCTCCGCCGTAACCGGGCAGCGCAGTCACCCAGGCGATATTCTCCGTCTTGCTCCAGGTTACGGGCAGATTCTTCTCTTTCGTGGAGCCATTGAAAGCAGGGCCACGCCATTGCGGCCAGTTTTCGGCAAAGGCAGAACTTCCGAGCAATAGAATAGCGGCGAGTGACAGCAGTTTATGTTTCATAACGCGGACCGAGGAAATATACTGTTTCCTATAACAATCAGACGTCCCTAAAACAAGCGGGATTCAGTTTGGACGGTCAACAAAAACGTTGCCAAAATGCCCGTTTTTGTTAAACCGTCCGCCACCCCGGGACTTCTGGGATAAATACTTATGAAAAAAACATTATTGAAACTCGCCGTTATCGCGTTATTGGCCGCCTTCGTTGCTGCCCCCGTTCGCGCTCAAGACAAAAAAGATGAAAAGCCTGCCGCTTCGGCCGAAGGCAAGAAGGCAGCTCCCAAGGGTATGCCTTTCCATGGCAAATTGAGCGCTGTCGATGAAACCGCCAAGACGATCACCGTCGCCGGCAAAGAAAAGGACCGCACCTTTTTCGTTACTTCCAAAACCAAGATCATCAAAGACAACAAACCGGCCACGCTGAGCGATGCCAAAGTCGGTGATGAAGTCGGCGGCTATGCGGTTATGGTTGGCGACAAAGCCGAACTCGGCACCCTGCGCGTCGGCCCAAAACCGGAAGGCAAAGCAGACGAACACAAAGCTGCGCACAAGAAATCGGAAAAATCCGACAAATAATTTAGGTGTCCTGAAGAAACGAAGGCAGCTCCGACAGGGGCTGCCTTTTTTGTTTATAATGATTGCCAGAAATAATTTCCGGAATGCCCGGTCGGCAGCGCTGCGGAAAAGGCGCGCGGCATTTATGCCGCTTCACTGTACGACTGACGAAAATCCTGGAGAATTCACAAGGCCTGCTCGAGTCACCACGTTGAAGCGGCGTAAACGCCGCGCGCCTTTCGCCAGCGCCCCTCCTATCTATCCGGAAATTACTTTTGGCAACCGCTCTCTGGTCTCCTCGCCCCTTAGGGGAGAGGATTAAGGTGAGGGGAAACGTCCAGTTGCTAAAGCGGCACCTTATCTTCCACGGCCTCTAACCGTTCCATTCCAATCGGAAGAGAACCGCTTTAACTTGGTGTTTGAAATTTCTTTGGTGTTTGGGCTTTGGATGTTGGTGTTTCTTTCCACCGCGTAACCAAAACCGTGCCCGAGGAAAGCCTACTCCTGCCGATACATCTTAATGGCGAGATGACTCCGCGCACTTTCAAACGCCATCTTGAATTCGTCGTAGGATTGAAAACGATCCGCCGGATTCTTTGCGAGAGCGCCAACAATCGCATCGTTCGTCGGTTGGGTAATATCCGGCGCCAAATGATTCGGCGGCGTCAACGGACTGTTCACATGCGCTGAAGTCATTTCCGCAATCGCTTCGTCCGGGTCACTCGATTGCGGTGGAAACGGAATCTGGCCGGTGATCGCATGGTACAACGTCGCTCCGAGACTGTACATATCCGACAGGAACGTTTCACCGCCGCGCG
>JAQGOU010000381.1 GCA_028293445.1 Verrucomicrobiales bacterium
GCTCTCACGATCGGAATACAATTATCCGCCCTGGTATTGCAGTGGGTTAACATGGCTGGGACATTGAATTCCAGCATCAACGGAATGGAATGGAGCGCTTATACGGCCATCCAGGCAGTATCCACCGTGATAGAACCGTTGTTCACTGCCGCGGCACTCGCGTGGTTCGGAATGTGGATGGGATTAACTACCAGTAAAGCCAGCACCGCTGTTATCAAAACATTCGTTTTCGTGGTCGTTATCCCAACCGTCGCCTTGGGTATCGCCCAAATTTCCATCCAGATGACTATCTCTTTCACATTCCTTTCGAAAGCAAGCGCGTCCTCCGCAAAATGGATAGCCATGCTTCAGCCCATCATTGCGCTTTTGCTTTCGGTGGCAGCAAACGTCGTGTTCATTGTGCTCGCGCGCCGAAAGCTTTTCCCCCATTTTCGTGAACTTGCGGCGGGAGAAACTATCCGTAGAATACGCCGCAGCGATCTGACCCAAAACGCACCGCCAATTGTACAACCTAAATGACCTTTCTTCCCATTGTTGGACGTGAATTGCGGGTGGCCGCCCGGAAGCGCAGCACTCATTTCACCCGTCTTGGCGCGGTGCTCATCGCGATTCTGATCGGTGGTTTTTTCGGCGTCGGAATGCAGCAGATGTCCGCTCCTCCTTATATCGTTGGCAAGTCGCTCTTCGGAGTCCTTGCTGTTCTCTCTTTTATTTACTGTATTGGCGTAGGCATTCTCGTCACGTCGGATTGCCTCAGTGTGGAAAAGCGCGATGGAACGATGGGGCTTTTGTTTCTAACGGACCTGCGGGGTTATGACGTTGTTTTAGGAAAGCTGGTGGCGAATTCTCTCAACGCATTTTATGGGATGCTGGCCATCTTTCCGGTGCTGGCCGTTCCCCTGCTCCTCGGTGGAGTGACGGCGCGGGAATTTGCGCGCGTCATGTTGGTCTGCGTGAATCTAATGTTCTTTTCGCTGGCCAGTGGAATGTTTGCCTCCTCCGTTTCGCGCGAAGAACGGAAGGCAATGGGTCTTTCCATCCTCATCCTGATTTTACTGTCGGCCGTTCCCCCTCTCCTTGGACTTTATTTCAGCGCCCGAACCAACTGGGGTTCCTATCCGATGGCCTTTCTCATTCCAAGTCCGGTCTATGATTGTTATTTCGCGTTCGTGCCTAAAGCGGCGGGTATCCAGGATTTCTTCTGGTGGAAAATTGCGCTGACCCATGGCTATGCCTGGCTCTTTCTGGTTTTGTCCTGCTTCATTGTCCCACGCTCCTGGCAGGAAAGCTCGAGCAGCACAAAAACCGCAAGCTGGCGCGGGTTCGCACGCTGGATTGTCGAAGGCAGCCGGGAAAACCGCGATGCACTCCGTCGTCGCCTGCTCGATACGAACGCCTTCCTTTGGCTCGCAGGTCGGGGTCGTGGTAAAACCGTTGTACTCTGGAGTTTCCTCTTGGGATTGGCCGTCATCTGGCTCTGGTGCTGGGCAACTTTCGGAAAAGAATGGCTAAACAAAGGCACCTACGTTTTCACCGCGATTTTTCTGCACGGCATTCTCAAATACTTTATGGCTACCGAGGCGTGTCGCCGCTTCGTGGAAGATCGTCGCAGTGGCGCGCTGGAATTGCTTCTTTCCACGCCGTTGACGGTTCAGGAAATTATACGCGGACAACGTCTTGCCTTGCTCCGCCAATTCAGCGGGCCGGTTTTAGCTGTTGGCATCATTGATTGCCTTTTCCTGATCCTCGGATTCAATGAACGCAACGCCTACAGCTCACGCGAAGAAACTTTCTGGGCAGTGATCTGCCTCGTGGGAATCAGTATTTTTATCTTCGACATGATCGCGCTCGGCTGGGTCGGTATGTGGCTGGGAATGAAAAGCCGCGGCGCCAATCGAGCCACCCTCGGCTCTCTGGCGCGGATCGTCATCCTTCGCTGGGTTATCTTTGCCGTGTCGCTCATGATCTTCGGCTGGCTTTCCCTGTTTCGCTCGATCAGTCACGAGGAATATGTGTTCACCCTTTATTGGTTTGCGATCAGCGTGGCCATCAACCTCTTGTTCATGCTCTTGGCCAAACACAACCTGAACCGCAAGTTCCTGGATATCGCGACGCAGCGTTTTGACTTCAAACCGCTCGGTCCGCAGAAAAAAACAACGCTGCCACCAGTCCTTGCCACGAGATAATTCCCGCCGTTAAAAATTCGAGTTAATTCGTGCAGTTAGAACTAGATAGTCGCTGCACCGCTCGCGGATGCTATTCGTGTCAAAACTCCCCTCTGAGTTCTGGCCTTGTTTCCGCGCTCCGCGTTCACATAATTCGTGTAACTCACTCTCTCCGAATGCTTCACGTCGACGCCGTAGCGCTAAATCACCGAATTTCGCCATAAAAATGTCCACCGTAGCGCTACGATGCCGATTTTTGTCACGAAAATGGTCGCCGTAGCACTTTGGGGAGTAATTTCTCCGCGAAAATCCTCGCCGTAGCGCTACGATGCGGAATTTTGCCGCGAAAATGTCCGTCGTAGCGCTAAAACGCCGAAATTCGTCGTTAAAATGCTCGTCGTAGCACTTTAGGGAGTAATTTCTCCGCAAAAATGGTCGTCGTAGCGCTACGACGCCGATTTTCGGGGATAAATTGCTCCCCAAAGTGCTAAAACGGGAAATTTCTTCGCGATTTTGGTCGCCGTGAGACGCATTTCAGCCGCTTTTTTCCTCCGGCCCGACGTCAGAATCTCACACCACGCCGCCACGCCGGAAAACCGATCCAGAAAGCGCATGACATCAATCCCAACGAAGAACCCGACACAGCGGGAATACTCTCGTTTGCCCCAACCATACGATTTGGATCTGATTCTAAAAAGCTGACCTAAAATTCTGAACGACCGGGGGCGGGAGAATAAGTTGAGGCTTTAATCCTCCGCCTTGAACGTCGCCACGAGAGGGCGATGATCCGAACCGAGACCCCAGTTGGGTATCGTGGCTATATACGTTTCCTCTTTGACCCATTCGTGAGCCATTCCGGAACTCAGCAGGATATAATCGATGCGGCTGTAAGTGTCTTCCTTTCCGTAAAAATGCGTCCACGTGATGTTGCGCGGATCATAATGCGGATTGGTGTTCGGCAGGTTATCGCCATTACGCTCGGCCGGACGCGTATCGATCATGCGAGTTTTGCCGCGTCCGAGGACTGCCTTGGTTCCCTTGGAATCGCGAACGTCATTGAAATCGCCGAGCACGACGAGATTAACGTTCGGATTTTTTTCCAGACAGGCATCAATTTTTTCGCGCAACAAAATCGCTTCCTGCTCGCGTAATTCACCTTCATCGGCAATCGGAACGGGACGACGTGACTTCAGATGCGCAGTGATCAGGGTGAAGGAATATTTATCCTTGAGCCGAATCTCCACTTCCGCAAAACCTCGACTGACCTGGAACCGTTTGCCGTTCAGTAGAAAATTATCGTTCGTGTGAGGATGACGTGCCGCGAAAGGATATTTGCTCAGGATCGCCACATGGATATCCGGATCGTGACCGTTCACATGTTCCCAATACGGAAAATCAAGCCCATCCTTCTTTAGTGCATCACGCAACTCCAGGAACGCGTTGGTTGTCCCCATCTCCTGAAACGCGATGATGTCGGGTTTGAGGGAGATGATGCTTTCGCGGATTTTCGCTTTGCTCTCCGCCGTCTTCGGACGTCGGCCTTCTACGGGCTCATCCAAATAATTTTCTACATTGTAAGTCGCCACGCGAAACGTCTCCGCGAGCCCAACAGTGGTCGTAATGAAAAAGGAACAAGCGAGAATGGGAAGCATCTGACGCAGTTTCATGCCGCGATGGTGAACAGCCCCTCGCGACAAGTCAAAAGAATCTCGGGGGTACGAGGTCAAAAGCGCGTTAGTCATCCAATGGGGCGTGATTGAAAGTGGTGTAAGCAGAAGGTTCGGAGTCCCGCCTTTAGGCGGCGAGGTGACGCAAACACCATGTTTCGAAAATATTCCATGCGCTCGTCTACGCGACACGTCTACCGGCTGAAGCCGGGACTCCGAACCTCGACCTCACGCACTTTCAATCGCCCCCACCCAGGGAACGGCTTCCGCTTCTTTGACAATAAATAAACCGGTCGTAATCTCCGTCATACTATTATGAAGACGATAATCCTCGGTTCGTTATTAACCTTGATGGCCGCTGTGATGGTCTGCACGGCCGAAGAAACCAAAACACTGAAAGTTGGCGACACTGCGCCAAAAGTCGAAGGCAAGGATCAGAACAACAAGGCATGGAAGCTCGATGATCGTGCCGGAAAGAAAAACGTCCTCCTCTACTTTTACCCGAAGGATAATACGCCCGGTTGCACCAAGGAAGCGTGCGGCCTGCGGGATCGCATCGAGACTTTAAAGAAAGAGGATGTCGAAGTTGTTGGCGTCAGCTTCGATAATGGTGAGAGCCATCAGAAGTTTATCGCCGATCAGCATCTAAACTTCACGTTGCTTCAAGATACGGACGGCAAGATTGCTGATGCATTCAACGCTCGGAGCCCCGGCAAAAACACGGCTCGTCGTGTCAGTTTCCTCATCGGGAAAGATGGAAAAATCAAACACATCACCGACACCCCCAAAGCCGATGTGCATCTCGAGGAGATGAAGGATGCTGTGGCCAAACTCGGTGCGAAATAGTTGTAGGCGTTCGGAGGGGGAATATACCGGTTGCCAAAAGAAATTTGCGGATAAACCGAAGCATAACGGACCGCGGCTGTGTGCAACGCACCAGCCGCAGCGACCTCAAATACGCCGAGATTTTCCTTTTTAAAAACGCGTTCAGTCGTGCGTACCTGCTGCCAAGGAACCAGCTTCGTCGATGAATAGAAACGTCGATACGCGAGCATTTTTTCCCTCACCCTAGCCCTCTCCCGCTGGGAGGGGGGACCTGCGCCTCCGTCCTTTTAAACCATTCAGTCCGCGCCAGGGCGTCCATGCTGTCGGAGACCCCGTGCAACCCAAGGCCCTCCGATCCCCTCTCCCAGCGGGAGAGGGTTAGGGTGAGGGAGAATGCGTCGACCAAACCTTCGCTTTCAATTTTTTCAAAAGCGTTCCTTGGCAATAAAAACCAAATCTTTGGTTGGCGTCTGCGGCTGGTCCCGCTAAGCGGGACACAGCCGCGCTCCGTTTCAATCTATCCGGAAATTACTTCTGGCAGTCGCTATATAGACGGTTCGAAGAATTCGGGCACAATATCATTTGCCGTCTTAGCTTAGGCACCGGCAGGTGGGCCTCTAGTCAAGGCCCGATTTGGTCGTTAAAGTAAACATAACGAGCATCTAAAATTCGATAGACGTGCAGCCGGCTTCGGGACGGAACGCCGTTGGCGTTCAAAGCTTGCAAGCCTCACCTGTGAGAAATGCTTCCGCTGCGGGACAGCCTCTCAGCACGGCGCGATCGGCGGCTTTTTTGCTTTCGACCAATAGTGTCGAAACAGGGTGAGCAATTCGAGGAGCTCAGTGAAATCGTGTGGCTTGAGAAAATAGCTGCCGGCTCCCAGTTCATACGCCCGCTTAATGTCGTCGTCCTGGGCGGAGGACGAGAAAACAATGACCGGTGTCATTTTGCAGAAAGGATGTTCTTTGATCCATTTAAGCACTTCAAAGCCGCTCTTCTTGGGCATTTTCAGATCCATCAAGATGACGGATGGATACGGAAATTCCTCGCGGTTTGAGAACCGCCCCTGCCCTCGTAAATAGTCGATACCCTCTTCACCATCACGGACGCGGTACATCGGGTATTCGAAGTTCAATTTTTTGAACGCCCGCTTAAGGAGAAGCACATCGTTTTCATCATCTTCCATGATCAACATGTGCAGTCCCCTGGATTCTGTAGATTCGTCCGAGTCCATGTCGCAAGATAATCCTAAAACGGCAGGAGGCGCGAGCCCATCAGACGGGGCGCGTTTCAGGTGGTGCGGGAAGCTCGCATGAAAGGCTAGGCGGCAAAGATTTGTTAGTGGACCGAAGGACTCTCCTGCAGGGGCTTTTTCCGGCAAACAACCATCTTCAGAGATTGATTCGCAGAAGCGTACAGCGGCAGCATGTCGTCGGTCTTCATGAGGATCCATGGCTGATTTTCGCGTCCTCCTGTCTTCGTGAAAACAATGTCATCGGCAATATGAACCGCCGAGTGAAGGATCGAATTGGCGGAATCCATCAAGAGCACGACATCCCCAAAGTGTTTATCGCCGGTCACTACGTCGTAATCCTCATCAATCGCTTTTTGCACCTGGCGCGAATCACGAAAGCGGTCGTCTGTTGGATCGCTGAAAAAATTGAAACTGGTCCAGTGACAGTTGTCGCTCGGTCCGGTCTGATTTTTTGCGGGGGAAGGATAAGTATAGAGGCGTTTGCGTGCGAATGGAGGAAGCAAATGCGCGACATCAATCTCCCAACCGCCATCCACACGGGTCAATGATTCCAGCAGCGGCTTCAAATCTTTTGCCCGTCCGCCAGCCCCCCAATACTCCAACAGATGAGGCACATCCGATTTTTCGGTCAGTTTCAGCCGCAGCATCAGGGTCGATTTCCTGGAGAGCACTTTCACCAGATGAATCTTTTCCTGAGGATCATGAATCATAGACATGACTGCGGCGATATCGGAGAAAGCCACCAGCGAGCCTTTCGGGTACATGAGCGACTTCACCGCATCGATTGTCTTTTCAGATAAGCCTGAATGGCTGAAACGCTCGGTTAACATCTCGCTACGAAAGACAAAGGGCGTATGACAAAAACCGTTCTCGTCGAATGATGCGAGCAACGCATACAACTTTGTGCGGACGTCTTTGTCCATTCGGAGCACAAGGTCTTCACCCGGCGTCACCCAGATCCCATTGGTAGTTTGCCTCCATTCCGCGCGAAGAAGCGAGTCCATCTGGGACGGCTCCATTGTCAGTGACTTGAAATAGTTCGTGAGCCGTTCACGGCTGTGATCTTTGAAAAACCAATGGGTTCCCTTGACGTAATCCAGACTTTCCAAGGCATAATGATCTGGCGGTTCGAGTGTGATCCGCACGTATTCAAGGTCTCCCCAGGGGCCGCGGTTGCAATCAAACGTTGCGGTCGGAGTGTGTCTGGAATCTGCCGGAACGGCTTCAGCCTTGGGCGATCCAGTTTCAACGCCGAAGGCATTGAACGTAAGAGCGAAAAGGATCAGGTGGAAAATTAAGCAACAGCGAAAAACCGTCGGAACGGTTTCGCCACGAGTGGCAGTTGGTTGTTGTAGGGACACTGGGACTGCACTGACCATAGCAGTTCCGCCTTGAGTCGCAAACAACGAAAAGAACGAATATCCGCTTTGGGGCGCATCTTGACATAACCACCATGGTGGGGCTGGCGATGCTGCGCCGCCCTAATATTCAAAAACGAGGGAACCGATGTTTTTGCCTGCGCTTGCTTCCAGTTCATTGCGTTCACTGCGGTGAGATCACGGCAGAGCCGCAGCTCTGCCCCACCTTTAATGGTGGTGGTGTCAAGATGCGCCCCCCCGCTTTGCTTCATATTTCTTTTGCGTTTTTCGCTCATTTTTGCGGCTATTTCGTTCGGCAGAATGGAAGAGAGCAAAAACATCACTCGCAAAAGCGCTTCGAACCTCGCGCTCGCTTTTATTCTTTTGCCGAAAGAGAAGCGTGACGCCATGTCCGCGCTTTACGCGTTTTGCCGCGAAGTGGACGACGTCGCCGATGATGAAGCCGTCCCTGTTGCCGAGCGCCGCACTAAACTTTCCGCCTGGCGGGAGGATGTTCGACTAGCGTGCAACAACGGGAAACCGCAGTTCGTGGTGAATCGCGAACTACAATCCGTCATTCAACAGTGCAAACTTCCCTTTGCTTACTTTGATGACTTGATTCGTGGGGTCGAAATGGACCTCGACATCAAACGCTACGAAACCTACGAGGACCTCGAGCAATACTGTTATCGCGTGGCGTCCGTGGTCGGCCTGTTGAGTATTGAAATTTTCGGCTATAAAAATCAGGCGTGTGTTGATTACGCGATTTACCTCGGCAAAGCGCTTCAACTCACGAACATCCTCCGCGATGTGCGGACCGATGGTGAGCGCGGCCGGATTTATCTTCCGTTGAGCGAGTTGAAGAAATTCAATGTGTCGGAAGCCGAAATTCTGCGCTTCGAATACTCGCCTCGATTCACGGAACTTGCCCGCAGTGTTTCAATGCGTGCCATCCATTTTTACGAACTCGCCCGCAAAACATTACCGGCCGAAGATCGTCGTTCCATGATCGCGGCAGAATTGATGGGGTCGGTTTATTGGCGTTTGCTCACCAAACTGCAGCGCAAGAACTTCGATGTCCTCGGGCCAAACCCGACGCGGCTGAACAAAGCGCAGAAGATTGTTTTGATTCTCCGCACCTGGTATCGACTCTCCTCAGGCGCCGCGGTTCCTAATTATGGAACGTAAGAACCGCGCAACCGTTATCTGCCTCTCCTGCCATGCGCCGTCTCATCGTTAACGCGGACGACTTCGGCCGTTCGCATTCCATCAATGCAGCGGTCATTCGCGCCCATCGTGACGGCATTTTGACGACGGCGAGTTTAATGGTGAACGAAGTTGCATGCGCTGAAGCCGTTAAACTGGCGAAGGAGAATCCGCGCCTCGGAGTTGGACTTCATCTCGCGTTGGTTTGTGGTACCTCCGCTTTGTCCCAGGAGATCATTCCAGGTCTCGTCGATGCCCAAAAGCAATTCACGAACAATCCGGTTGCCGCTGGATTTCGCTACTTCTTTTCCGCGCCATTAAAGGAACAACTGCGCCTGGAAATCGCCGCGCAATTTGCAAAGTTCCACGCGACCGGTCTGCGCCTGGATCATGTGAATGGACACCTGAACATTCATTTGCATCCCGTGATATTTGATATCCTGATGGAGAACGCGGAACAGTGGGGTATCAAGCATCTTCGGCTCACCCGTGATTCTTTTCGTGAAAACGCGAACCTTGCCTCCGGTCAATGGGGGTATCGCTTGAGCCACGCCTTCATTTACAGACTGCTTTCGCAACGTTCCAAACCACTGCTCGCGCGCAAAAAGATCCGGCACACAGATCGCGTCTTCGGCCTGCTTCAGAACGCGCGCGTGGATGAGGAGTTCATTTTAAAATTATTGCCGCAACTGCCTGCGGGAGATTCCGAGCTTTACTCGCATCCGTCACTCGATGAATTTAAGCACGAACTGGATGCGCTCATCAGCCCACGTGTCAAAGCGTTGGTGCGACAAGATGAGATCGAATTGATCCGTTACCAGGATTTGTAGTGATTCAGGCGATAGTCTTTTCCGTAATATGCCCAAATTTATTGTGATTCTTCTGATCGCGCTTCTCTTCGAAGCGGTCGGCGTGGTTTTTCTTAGTGCAGGTTTAAAGGATTTAAACAAAGACGAAGGACCGTTCAACGGCGCGAAGATTGTTCGACTCATCAAACGAGGTGCGACGAACAAAAGCTTTTTGATCGGCCTTGCCATGGAAACCGTGTTCTTCGGTTTCCTCTGCTTCCTGCTTGCCCGCGAAGATGTCAGCCTGATCTGGCCGCTCACTGCGCTCGGGTTTGTTTTTACCGCGTTCGCCGCAAAGTTCTATCTGGGGGAAACTGTCTCCTGGGTTCGTTGGGTGGGAATCTCATTGATCGTGATCGGGGCTGGAATCACCACCTACAGCGAAAAAGTGAAGGAGAAAAAAACCGAGACGCCCAACGTGGAGACGGCGCATTAGTCGACTGGAATATTTTCAGGAATCCGTTTCCCCATGCTGACGCGCTTCTCTTCGGAATAGCCCAGGGAAGCGTAAAAGGCGGCAACACTCTCGTTGCCCTGCGCGATCTGCAAATTGATCTTCATGCAGCCTCGCTCAGCCAACGCACGTTCCGCATGTGAGACGAGGTTAGACCCGACTCCTTGCTTGCGATGCTTTTTGTGAACTGCGACCGAGTAAATCCAGCCGCGATGTCCATCGTATCCCGCCATAATTGTCCCAATGACCTCCGTGTCCAGCAGCGCAACAAAGAACAGCTGATCTTTCATCGCTATCTTCTTGTCGATCGCAAGACCAGGCCTGTTGTGAGCAGTTTCGTAACCGAAGACCACTTCCCATAACGCTATGACTTGCTCGCGATGACTCGCGTTGTCGAATGGTTTGATGATCATTTGAGGGAACTCGCGTGAAGATATACTTAAGAATAGATACCGGGTTCAGCGCAATCGCACGCGCGCCAATAAATCGTTCAATACCCCAGCCAGCTTTTGCGCGGTGAGGAGTGTCACGCGCTGGAACTGAATCAATTTCGGAATCTTGTTCGGACGAGTCATCACGGTCCAGGCGAGTTTACCGTAGTTGATCTTGTCGTCGGTGGTCATCAGCGCATTGAAATCGAGTGGCAGATCTTCATCCGCGGCGTCGGAGATTACGCGCACCGTGGCGCTCGGAATATCGAGTTGTTTGCAAATGTTGCGAATCACAGATGATTCCATCTCAACCACGTCTGCGCCCGTGGATTGCCAAAGCTGCTCCTTTTCCTTCACGGTTACGGCAACACGTTTGGCGCAATAGAACTTCGCGGGAATCGCGCCGAGTGCCAGCAATGCTTCACCGATGCCCGCGTCCATATCCTCATCGAAAACGATCGCCCCTGTGGGCAATTCGGGATTCAACCCACCCGCAAAGCCACAGGTGAGCACGAGGCTTGGCCGGACAACTTCGATCGCTGCACGAATGCTTTCGCCAGCGTTTTTTCTTCCCATGCCAGTGATTAAAACCTCTGCGCGTGTCGGAACAAAAAACTTTGCCTCTTCCTTTACGGCGAAGCAGACAAGAACATCGGCGGGTCGTAACGGCCGGCGGGAGTTAAACTGATTGTTCTTTTTCATGAGGTCTGCGGATAAGGCCCCTGCTCTATTTTACGCCGGCGAGGCGTTCTCGCCAAACCTGATACAACGCGACCGTTGCGCGCACGTCACGCAGGCAATATTCAGCGAGTTCGCGATAACGACCTTCCTTCAAGAGGTTACCCACATCCATGCCAGTCACGCCGTGTGCCTTGGGAGATTCGATGCCAAAGGCCTTGCAGTAAAAATCCAAATTAAAGCGCCGCGCCGCACCCTCGCGTCCGCTGATGCCGTAAAAAGTAAATTGCTCGATCAAATCGCAATGCGGTTCGACCTGGTAACGATAGCCGAGCCAATCCTTGCGCGAGATCGGCACATTAATGAGAGCGGAGCGCAAATAGATAAAGGGCACATCGAAGCCGCGCCCGTTAAAGGTCACGATGCCATCGTAATGTTTGGCGACATCCCAAAAGGCGGTGAGTAGTTCTGTTTCATCCGCACAGGGAATGAATTCGACCTGACCATCTTCGGCGGCATTCGCCTCAAAATCATCCGCAGTGAAGAGCACCTGTCCGCGGCAACTTTCTGCATTGAGCATGCCAATGCAAACCACCTCCGCCGTAAAAGGCCAGAGACTGAACATGCGATAAATGTCGGCCTGACGATTATCACGTTCGGCACCCTCGGGAAGTTTATGAGCTTCGCGAAAGAGATATTCCTGCTGGGAATGATCGAAGTCGTCGACCGGCAACGCAGACGTTTCGATGTCGAAAACAAGTTTTGCCATGGAGCATGAGCCTAATGGAATTGCCTGATGAAAACCAGACTGATTTAATCTGGGGGCAGCGGAAATTCTCTAAACTTTCAGACCTTATGTAGCTCGAACCAAAACGTGCTGCCGTATCCTGGTTTTGAATCCACCCCCACGACACCACCCATCTTTTCCGTTCCGCGTTGCACAATGGCCAAACCGAGTCCCGTTCCGGGGTATTCCAGTTTTGAATGGACCCGCTCGAAAATCTTGAATATGCGCTTCTGTTCTTCCGGTTTGATGCCAATGCCGTTATCGCGAACGGACACACGAACGAAGTCATTTTTTGATTCGGTCGTGACGACAATGTTCGGCGTGGCATCTCGCGGCACGAATTTAATCGCGTTGCTGAGCAGGTTTGTAAGGACCTGGCCAACTACTGTGGTGTTCGCAACGACTTCGAGTGGCTCTCCTTTAATCGAAATACGCGCGTCACGAGCCTCCGCTTCCGGTTTCACCGCAGCAAGACTCTGTTCAATCGCATCGGCGAGGTTTACTGGGTGCAACGGGAGTTGAGCATGGGTGACACGGCTATATTCGAGGAGCTCAGCGAGCAATCGTTGCATTCTTGCAGCACCCGTTTCCACCCGTTTCAACAGGTCTGCGCCTTCGGCATCAAGTTGCCGCTCGTAATCTTCCATCAGGGCTAATGAAAAACCCTGAATCATCCGCAGAGGGCCGCGAAGATCGTGCGCGACAGAGTAGGTAAACATTTGCAAGTCCTGGTTCGCGAGTTCGAATTCATTCTTTTGTCGCGCCAGATCGGAGGCTAACTGTTCCAGCTCTTTGTTTGCCTGGACGAGGTCTAGTCTGCGCTTCTCAGACACCTTTACGCCTTCGATCAAAGCAAACACTTTGGGCACGAGCGGAATGAGTGTGATTGCTGTCACCGCCGAGGCTATGGCGGTAATCGCCTTCACGTAGCCGGCGAACCAATAGACCGGTCGCCACACGGTCCAGACTTCCATGAAATGCGTGAACCCGCAGGAAATGATAAAAGTGCCAAAGGCTAAAAACATCCAATGGAAAGGAATGCTGCGAGTAGCTTTATACACCATGTAGCCGAGTGTCATGGAGATGGAGACGTATGCCACTCCGATGAGTAGATCGGAGGTAACGTGCAGCCAGATCATCTTCGGATTTCGGAGGTAACAAGTTGCATGGGGCAAAAAGCCGCTGGCTGAAAACAGGCTTCGGATAAAGGCAGGAAACATCAACGCAACGGCAATCACGCACATGAAAATGATCGCGCCATACCGAAGAAAAGGCGATCGCAAGGCAGTCATAGGTACTTATCGCACAGGTCCGCTGACATTGAACCTGAAGGTTTAAAATGAAATCACCAACGAGAAAACTGGGAATCAGGCCTAAGGCGATGGATAAACGCACAATGGTCGAATCTGCCCGCTCCTGCGGCGGCTAAATGAGGTCCGATTTGTAACAAATGCGTGACAATGCCTTTGGGCCTTGGCTTTTGCTGACACCTGACGTAAGAAGGCAATGAACTTAACCGAAAGGCCTTGTTATGATGATTCTGATTGGTTGTTTCCTCGGTTTTACGGGTTGGTTCCTGATTCGTTACTTCGCCGCTGGTTTTTATACCGTGGACCAGAATGAGCGCGCGGTGAAAACGATCTTCGGTCGCGCCGAACGCATTCCTGACCAGAGCACCCTCACCGATCCGATTGCTGAGTCACTGAGCGCGGAGGAAAAGACCCGCTACGTCTATCCGCAGCTCCGGGTAATTATGCCCGGCGGACCTTACTTCAAATGGCCATGGGAGAAGATTCACAAAGTTTCCATCGCCACCAGCACCATGAACATGGCGCACGATCCCGATGATCCAGCCGCAAATATGGGCGGACGCATTCTCGAGGCGGTCACCAAGGACCAGTTGAACACGGGTCTTACGGGACAGATTCGCTACCGAATTTCTGAACGCAATCTCTACGCCTACATCTTCGGTGTTAAGAAACCAATCGCGCACGTGATGGGTTATTTCGTTTCCGTGTTGCGGGAACGCATTGCGAATTTTGAAGCGCCCCACACCACGCCAGTTCCTGGTGAGCATGTTTCCACCATTACTTCGGCCGATGGTATTTCGATTAATGATCTGCGAAAAAACCTGCGCGACCTGAACGAGCACATGGATAAAGAATGCCGTTCCTCCGCCGCTCGTTACGGCATGGTGCTGGACGCGTCGCTGATTACCGGGATTGATCCCCCACCCGAAGTAGAATCGGCGCTGGCCGCCATCAACACGGCGCACAACCACGTATCGTCCGACATCAGTCTCGCTCGGGCCGCTGCCGATCAGAAAATTGTTCAGTCCAAGACGGCGGTAGAAATCGAGAGCCTGAAAGCCGAAGCGGAAGTCGAACCGTTGCGGAAGCTGGCGGATCAATTGACGGAATTGAAAAAGAGCGGACCCAATGTTCTTCCTGCGTATGTCCGGAACGTAAGACTCCGCTTGCTCAACGAAGCTGAGAAAGCCTTTGTGGAGGTAAAGAAATGAAATACTTATTAATTGCTACCGTCGTCTCGTTTGTTGCGAGCTTCATTCTTATCCCAATCGCGCTGGCACTCATCCGCTCTTTTGGCGTTTACGTCATCGTGCAGGAACGTCGATGTCACGTTTACGTTTTATTCGGCAAAGTCATTACGATCATTGATGAACCGGGTCTGCATTTCCTGATTACCAAAATGGGGTGGCGCGCGGTAATCATCACTTGGCTCGGTCAATGCCACGTGCTCGATATGCGCCTGGATCAAGCTTATCTGCGCAGCCAGGCAGTCAATTCCGAAGAAGGTGCACCGATGGGAATCGGGATGTGGTACGAAATGTTTATCAGTGACCCGGTGTCGTTTCTCTTCAAGAACACCGATCCGCGTGGTTCCCTCGCTGCGAACGTCAGCAACTCCACTGTGCGTTGCCTGAGCAATATGCGACTGGGAGATATGTTGGCCAATCGTCATACGATGAGCCAAACGGTGCGCGCCGAGGTGTCTCCCAAATCGCACGAGTGGGGATACAAACTCGGGACGGTCTACATCCGCAAAGTCCATTTCCGCGACGTGGGCATGATTAAGCAGATCGAAAGCAAAGTCGTGAATCGCCTGCGGCAGGTCACCTCCGCCATCACCCAGGACGGCGCGAATCAGGTGAGCATCATCACGAGCACTGCGGAACGACAGGCTGCAATCGAATTCGCCAAAGCTGGAGCGATTCGCCCTAAGATTGTGGGCGCAGCGCTCCAGGAAATCTCAAAAGACCCGGACGTCGCCTCTGCTTTGTTCAACGTCCTGGAGATCCAAAAGATGCTCGATGGCGAAGTGCGAATAATCCTCCTTCCCGATGGAAGCAGCCTGTTGCCACAGCTACTCGCGTCGTCAGAGACCAGATAGTCGGTCTTTTAAATAAATGCGTGGATGCACAAACGAGCATCCACGCGAAGTTCATAATCACGGACGCGTGACCCGGACTCGCAGGAATCGTTTGGTCGCATTATTTACGCCCAATGTATCCCGCACTGTGACGACTTCATTGGGCGTACCGACACGTGATACCTCCGCAGCTTGCGCTGTGATAACAATATTTGTGTTAGCGTATTTGGCGATTTCGCTCCACGTCTGCAAATCAGGAGAAGCTTCGACCCGATAGCTGACGCCCGTCTCCGCCGGACGTCGCGTGAAGCTGATCTGGAAATTCCGCGTCGCTTGATTCGTCACGATAGCGGCCCGGGTCGCGACGTTTGTCTTCCAGTAAGTCAGCAGGGTCACGAGTGCTGATGGTGTATTCGTTGGTACGATGTGACCGGCCTGGTCTTTCGTATTGATGCCATGACAACTCGCGCAGGTGCGGATTTCGCCCGGTTGAAACGTGAGCCAATAACGCTCGCGCACGATGCCAACATTATTCGTATCATTGAGCTGCCAGGAGAGAGCACGACGCGCCGGAACGAGCGCGGCCATGGAACCATCGGCGCCCAGTTGCACACTGCCAGGAGCGGGACCGGGTTTCGCAGCATTATCCACCGCAGGATCGTGCATATACTGTGCGATCACACGCCGCCCATTACCTTTATTGGCTGGATTGCCGCCGTTCAAGCCGCGGATTTGGTCGCCCTGGAAGAATTGGATCGAAGAGATATCGTAAATCTTTCCTGACTTGCCGATGGTCTGATGGTTTGTTCCCGCGATACGCAAATTGAAAGGTTGAATCTGATCGTTGGTATCGCGCGTGGTGACATCACGGCTCACGACGAGAGCGAGTTCGTGGGTTCGTAAATACTTTTTAAAATCATTAACGTCGACACCGGCATTCGCGAAAGCCTTGAGTTCAGGTGCAGCCATCTGCGGAATCAGGCGATTGGGGCGTTGGCGCGCCACGACTTCCACAGGATCAAACTCCCACAGCTTATTCGTCTGCGTCACCCGCACATCCGGATCCCAATAGGCGACGACATTGGTCAGCCCTTGGGTCAGCGGTGCTCCTGGCACGTAAAAGCCATTCGTAAGCGTGAGAAACTTCAAACGGAAATCATATTGCGAGGTTGGAAATGCCCGCGAGCCATCGTCCTCTTCCCCTTCCTCGAATTTATATCCCGTGTGCGCGGCAATCATGTAACCGTCCGTCGTCATGATCGCGTTTCGATAAAGACCTGTGTGATCCGAGGGAATATTGTTGGTACCGCTTGGAAATTTAGTTGAAGCGGGCGTAAGAAAAGCAATGCGCATGAAATCCGGGTTCGCGTTCGTAGCACCCGTGATGGAGACAATTTGTCCGGCTGAATGGGAGCCAAACTCAGGCGCATCGATTCCGTAAAAGAGTCCAGGCGTGCGGGGATCCTCGCTCACCATCAGGAAGTTCGAAATGGTGTTGGTGTTGTATTTGACTCCGAAGTTATAGAGATCCTGGATGTTCGGATCGTTGTCATGACTCGCCCGGCGATAGCTGCCGCCGAGTTCATGGCGGCCGACATGGTTTAATGTTTCTTCTTCAGAGCCGTCTTCCATGATTTGCCACGGGAAAAACTGGTTGAAGGAATGTCCAATGAGTCCCGTGCCTGCGAGCAAGTCCGTTCTTTCACCGCGCGGTTCCGGAAAAACTTCGTCCCGGTTGGTGGTTGTAACGGAGTTTGGCGATTCATCGCTCCAGTTGAACGTGCCGAAGCGAGTGCCTCCATCGTAGTAATCGGTGTCCGCCTGCTGATCCCGTTGCAAATGGTCCCAGCGCACAAACACTACACGACCGGCGCTATCCAAGATCGGACTGAACGCACCGCTCGGTGAATGATTCATAAGAAACAAGTCGCCCGTGACTGGATCGAGACTCCACAAACCCGTGACCGTCGGCGCTTCTTCGTATTCATCGAGTTGCGGATAGAGATGCCGCTGACCATCGCGCGGTCGATCGCTGGTGAAGATGATGCGATCGTCCGTACCGTAGATCGGCGAGATGTTATTGTAATTGGTTGGTTGATTCGGGACTTTCGTGATGATGGGAAGGGACCCTGGACTCACGAAATTCGTAATCTCGTAAAGTTGCCAATATTGCGCTGTGGTGTCGTATTGCTGACGCGGTGCGCCGACGATCATGCTGAAAACGGCCTTTTTTCCGCTCCAATGGACGGATGGCTGTCGAACGGCAATGCCATTGGTATCCTGCGAACCCCACCGACCATACCCGGCTGCACGCGTCAGATTCGTGATCGTCCCATTCGGGTAACGAATCATTAAATCCCCTCCCCGCCCACAGCTGTCCGGGCGGGTAAGATGATTTCCGAAAACAGAGCCGATCGAGGTGAAGTCGCCGGGGATAGTCACTTGAGTGACAAACAATATGGAGTTGGTAGGAGCGGCAGTCGCAGGGAGTGCGAGCACCACGAGAGCTAATAACAAGGATCGGAGCATTTTTTTGTTGGAGTTATCGGATCACGGTGATCCGTTATTACTCCTGCGAATAGCACCTCCGTTGCCGATGTCGAATATCCCACGACATTCGCTATACTACTTTCGGACAGGAGCTATACCGCGTTCTTATACCACGCGTATTGCCGCACGCCGGGCAGCACCAACTGACTCAGGTAAGATTCATTCTGAAGTCTCTCGATGGCAGCACATGCCGCCTTGGCGGAATGGACATGAACAGAGGCGATGCTCTCGTTTTCGCCGGTAGATTCCCGATCCAGCCAGATGCGTTGGATGCCGAATTCGCGTGCTGGAAAGATGTCGTGATACCAACTGCAGCCTACGTGAATCCAATTTCGCCGATCAACGCCACTACTCCTCCAGAAGGCCCGGAAATGGGCGGAAGCCGGTTTGTAATCCCGCACACTCTCGGCTGTGACCACGAGGTCGAACGGCTGGTGAAAGCGGCGATGGGTTAAAGCAAATAAATCTTCATCGCAATTCGTGAGCACGGCCAGCTTGAATCCCATTGCGCGCAACGAAGCAAGCATCTCTTCCGTGTCCTGAAACAGCGGCATCGAATCCCAGGCCTCGATGAATCCCTGCGCCTGGCTTTCGGTAAGCTCCAGATTCAGATCCTGGGCCGCGGAACGCAATGAACTGGCCAACACGTCTTTGTAAAGTCGATGCGGTTTTTCGGTTTGTATCGAACGTTCAAACTCATGATACGCGATGATTAATTCTTCCGTTCTCTTGCCGAACATCGGCCGGAGAATCTTCGCGAAGCCGACATTCCAATCGATAAGCGTGCCGAAGCAATCAAAAGTGATCCAGGGTGTTTGCATGGGAAATATGTGCTTGGTTGTTCCTCCTCGAATGGACGGCGCATCACTTAACTTCGGGAAAGGTGCGAGTTGCCATTCGTCGGGACTATACTAGAAGAACGCAAACTGGAGCGGATTGCCAATACCAGTTTGTTAGGGCAGCTATCGCGGCGGGATATATCGCCGCGAGATT
>JAQGOU010000408.1 GCA_028293445.1 Verrucomicrobiales bacterium
GCCAACGCATCGACACAGAGCTGATCAATTTCTTTTGTGGAAAACCGAAGCTGGGTCGCGAAAGGACCCGAGCGCGCCCTGAATTGTCGCATGCTTTATTTTTTTCCCTTGGTCACACGCGCCGCCAATTGCTCCGGGGTGAGTTTCCCCTCTTTGATTTCATCCAGCGCCGTGCGGAAGGCAAAGCCGAGGCTGGGATTATTCTCAACCATCCGTTTGAGTTCATAGACCGAGTCGCGATGATCGTATTGCTTTAAATTCTCGACCGAGACCTTCAGTTTCTTGGCAATTTTCTCCAGAACTTCATCCGAAGGATAACGACGCCCCAGTTCCACATCGGAAAGGAACGGCGCGGAAATCTCCGTTTGCCTGGCCAGTTCACGTAAAGAAAGATCCTGTTTTTCCCGCAACTCTCGGATCACATCACCTAATTTTTCTTGTTGCATTGGACGTAAGCTTACGGCGCGCACATTGAATTGGCAAGGCCGATGTGGAAGGAGCGCGGCGTTCAGATCCTGTGTGAAAAATGGTAGCAGCCGACGTAAGGAGGCTGGCCCGTCCTCCGCTGACTGGGGGACGCCTGTAGCAGACGGTCGTCTCTTTCCTGATATTGCCAGCGCTGAAGTCTTCGCTAATGTTCTAGGCTATTTCCGAGGCTCAAATGCGCTTCTGCATAGGCGTAACGTCGGAATCAAACGAATTTACGATGACAATTCCAACTGAACCCATTGGCAGCATTCCAAGGCCCGTCGAAATGCTTACCGCGATTGAAATAGCGGGTGATGATGCAGCGCCACAACTGGAGGCGATTTATGAAAACGCCATCAAAGACACCATTCAGAAGTTTGAAGATACAGGTTCGCCGGTTGTGACGGATGGTGAACAACGCAAGTATCACAACTTTTGGACTTATTGCGTGCATGGTCTGCCGAACGTCTCACCGGATGGGTTCAAGATTCCTTTCAGCGCCGGACACACGCGGCGGATGCATCGACTGACGGCTGGACCTTTTCGTTACAAACGATCCGCGGATCGTTACCTGGAAACGGCGTTGCGCCACGCCAAAAAACCGGTCAAGCAAGCGGTCATTTCACCCTCGGCCTTGAGCCTGATGTATCCAGCTGACGATATTGCCAGTTATTCACGCCAGGAATTTATTGATGACCTTTTGCGCGAACATGAAACGGAGATGCGTCGCTGCCTCGCGTTGGGCGCGCACACCGTGCAGATTGATTTCACCGAAGGACGTCTCGCCGTAAAACTCGATTCTTCCGGCGGACTGCTGAATAGCTTCATCGGGCTGAACAACCTCGCGCTCGCCCGCTTCTCTGACGAAGAGCGAAAACGTATCGGCGTTCACACCTGCCCGGGCGGAGATCGCGATTCCACCCATAGCGCCGATGTCGACTACGCGGAGTTATTGCCCAGCCTCTTCGAATTACGCGCTGGCAATTTTTACATTGCACTGGCAATTGAGAAGGATCCTGAGCGTGTCTTAAAGATTATCAAAAAGCACATGAAACCGGATCAACGTATCTTTATCGGCGTCATCGCAACAATTGATCCCCATATTGAAACGCCCGAAGAGGTTCGCGACCGCGTCTTGCAGGCCGCCAAATATATCCCGCTGGAGCAACTCGGCACGACCGACGACTGCGGATACGCGCCTTTCTGTGACGACGTTTCCACGACCCGGGAAACCGCCTTCGCGAAAATTAAAGCACGCGTGGAAGGCACTCAACTTGCCGCAAACATCCTCGGAGCACGATAATGGATTTGGATCCCGAAGAAGAAAGACTCCTCCGTTCGGTTGCCCTGCAAAACTCGCGCGCTGTCCTTCTGGCGCGTGAACGTGCGGAACGGGATTTGGTGCAAACCAAAGACACGCTCGAACGACAAACCGAGCAGTTGTACGAGCAGCGGGAATGGTTCGAGGTCACCCTGAACAGTATCGGCGACGCGGTGATCACTACAGACACCCAGGGCCATGTCACTTTTCTAAATCCGGTCGCGGAAACTCTGACCGGTTGGAAAGTTGAGGAGGCCAAGGGGCAGCCTTTGCAATCGGTTTTCAAAATCGTTAATGAACTAAGCCGGCTGCCGGTCGAAAATCCGATCGCAAAAGTTTTGCGGGAAGGTGTCGTGGTCGGCCTCGCAAACCATACCGCGCTGATTGGCAAAGATGGCACGGAGACGGCAATCGAAGACAGCGCCGCACCGATCAGGGACAAGAAGGGAAGCATCTCCGGGGCGGTCATGGTTTTTCACGACGTGATCGAGAAGCGGAAGGCAGAAACAGCGCTCCGGCGGAACGAAGAATTATTGGCCGACTTTTTCGAGAACGGAGCCGTTGGCCTCCACTGGGTGGGACCCGACGGTATCATCTTGAGGGCCAACCGCGCGGAATTGGAACTGCTGGGCTACTCGGAGAAAGAATATATCGGACATCATATTGCGGAATTTCATGCCGATGCCCCGGTTATTGAAGATATTTTAAGCAAGTTGAGTTGCGGTAAGTGTTTGCAAAACTACGAAGCCCGTCTGCGTTGCAAAGACAAGTCGATCAAGCACGTCCTCATCACTTCCAACGTGCTTTGGCAGGATGGAAAATTCATTCATACGCGCTGTTTTACCCGGGACATCACGCAGCAGAAACGGGCCGAAGAGGCATTGCGCGAGAGTGAACAGAAATTTCGCGCCGTGTTTAATCAGGCTGCCGTCGGACTTGCTACCGCGGGACTCGATGGCCGGTTCGAACAGCTCAATCAACGCATGGCTGATATTCTTGGCTATTCAGAGGGTGAACTGAAGAAGCTGACCTTCCTGCAGTTGACCCATCCCCTTGATTTGCCCAAAACGCATAGCGCCGTGGCAAAGCTTAAATCCGGGGAAGCCTCAGAATATTCATTGGAAAAACGTTTCATCCGAAAAGACGGGAGCATCCTTTGGGGTCTTACCACCGTCGCCCTGCTCCGGGACGCCGGTGGGAAACCGGAAAAATTCATCGGTGTCATCGAAGACATCACGGATCGCAAAAAAGCGGAAGAAGCCAAATTCCTGTTGGCTGCCGTCGTCGAATCTTCCGAAGATGCCATTATCAGCAAGACTCTGGATGGCACCATCACTACCTGGAACCTGGGGGCCGAACGTATGTACGGCTATACAGCTCAGGAGGCGATCGGCAAGCCGGTTACTATTCTGATTCCGCCCCATCTTTCCAATGAAGAGCCAACGATTGTTGCTCGTTTGAAAAAGGGTGAAAAAATCGAGCACTATGAAACCGTCCGCGTTCGGAAAGATGGCACCCACTTGGACGTGGCCCTGACAGTCTCGCCCATCAAAAACGCCGAGGGAGAGATCATTGGCGCCTCCAAGATTGCGCGGGACATTACTCAACAAAAGCAGGCGGCAGCGGAATTGCGTTGGGCCAAAGACCAGTTGGAACTGAGAGTGAAGGAACGAACGGCTTCGCTCGAGGAAACAACCAAACAACTGGAAACCTTCTGTTACACAATCGCTCACGATTTACGCTCTCCGTTGCGCGCCCAGCAAAGTTATGCCCAATTGCTGCTCGACGATTACAACGACCGTCTCGATCCGCACGGAAGACAATATGCCGAGCGCATCATTAAGTCTGCCCAGCGCCTGGATCAGCTGGTGAACGATCTCCTGACTTATTCCAGAATCACCCGGGACCAACTGAAATTTACCCCGGTCGACCTGAATCTGGTCGTTCAGGCCATTCAAGGTCATCTGGAAGACGAGATAAAGCGATGTCGCGCCATTCTTTCCATCAGTCCTTTGCACATCGTTTTCGGCTACGAACCCACTCTCGATATCGTCATTACCAACCTGATTACCAACGCCCTGAAGTTTGTCGCCCCGGACGTTCACCCTCACGTTCGCATTTGGAGCGAATCCAAAGGACCCTTGGTCCGCTTGTGGGTTGAAGACAATGGGATCGGCATCAGCCCGGACCATCAGTTGAAAATTTTTGGAGTTTTCCAACGGTTGCACAAAATCGATGAGTATCCCGGAACGGGGATAGGATTGGCCATCGTGCAAAAAGGTGTTGAACGGATGGGCGGTACGGTGGGAGTCGAATCACAGCCTGGAAAAGGAAGCCGGTTTTGGATCGACTTTCTCAAGCCTCCTTTTGATTTTAGGACAGATACTGGATCACATCCTGAAACGTTGTCGACTTAAGGAAATACTTGGCCGCACCCAGTTCGGTCGCCCTTTTCACATCCGCCGTTTCCTCGGACGAACTCAAGATCACGATCGGCAACGCCTTAAACTGTTTTTGAGTCCGCAGCCATTCCATGACTTCAAAGCCGGTCTTTATCGGCATTTTCAGATCCAGCAGAAGAAGGCCCGGCAACGGGTATTGATCGCGATTGGCGTATTTTCCTTCTCCGCTCAACCAAACTATAGCTTCCTGCCCATCCTCCACGCGGTGCAATAGGTGTGGCAAGCGGGCACGCTTAAACATCGTTTGAAAAATAAAAGCGTCATCCGGATTATCCTCTGCCAGCAGAATGACTTTAGGCACCATAAGGGGATGTTACGGACGTTCACTTTAAAGACAATAGAGTTATTGGATGGGCGGGGGCCGGGAGTTACTCGTCAAAAGGGTAGTTTATTCAAGGTCGGTGCGTAGTACATCTCTTTATCGGAGTAACTCCTTTAGGCCGACAGTCCATTCCGATATCCCGCCCATGTTCCCCTTTTACGGAATAGGTTATATCAGCAGTAACAAATGAGTCTCTCACTCTCTGGACGAGCCAACATCGCGCGGATGATAGCCCGCAAGAGGTGAAAGTCCCCTTGGTCCAGAGAGTGGGAGATTCAGAAAGGTTCAAATGTTGCACTACACCCTGGTATTTCTCGTGGTGGCACTGTTGGCGGGAGCTTTCGGCTTCTTCGGACTGGCAGGCCTGGCTGCTTCAATCGCCAAAATTCTGTTCGTGCTGTTCCTGATCCTGTTCGTCGTGTCCCTGATCACCGGTAGAAAGAGGTTATAAAAAAGCCGATCGACACCAGAGCCATCATCTCGTCATCCCGTTTGGGACCGCGGAATGGGACGGGCATTACTGTCAAAGGAATAAAAACCTAAAAGGGGTCCTTACCCATCGGAATTTTCGACGTTAGCATCAAGTAACACCTTTCCATACGGGGAAACTTCTACATACGCGCAAGGACGAGTTTCGGGCCGCGGGAAACTCCTCCAATATGCGCAAAGACCGATTTCCTACGCCGGAAAACTCCCTCTTTCGCATCGAGGACCTATTTTCCAGGGCGGGAAATTGCCACTTTTGCCTCGAGTAGCCCTTTCCCGGAGCCGGAAATTCCCATCATACCATCGAGTAGCTCTTTCCCGCTCTGGAAAAGTCCCGCATACGCGTATGACACCTATTTCCCGGAGTCGGAAATTCCCCTCATACCATCGAGTAGCTATTTCCCGCTCTAAAAAGTCGCCTCATACGCGTATGAGACGACTTTTCTGGAGCGGGAAAGAGGCGTCATATCGGTATGAGGTCGTTTTTGGGAGGGAAAAACGTGTCATATCGGTATGAGGCCTCTTCCGGACTCTGGAAAAACGCGTCATACGCGTATGAGGTGGTTTTCTGGAGTCCGGAACCGGTCCCATACGCGTATGAGGTCATTTTCCAGAGCGGAAAGTTGCTCCTCGAGGGTATGAGGCGTTTTTCTACGCCGGAATTTGGGGGGAATGTCCGTATGAGATGCTTTTCCAAGAGCGGAAAATGGGTGTCATACGGGCATGCGGCGTTTGCAGGAGGTTGTTTATTAACCGTTTAAGCCCAAGTTTGAAGTCTGAGGTTCAATGTTTGAAGTT
>JAQGOU010000432.1 GCA_028293445.1 Verrucomicrobiales bacterium
CGCGCGGAACAATGCCGTCGCTGCGGCGATGGTCATTTGCGTGGCTGCTTGTGGACGGAGGTCCGGACGAAGCAGTATGGAAAACCAAAGACCTTTGCCCGCGGGAGAGATCCATTTGCGCCCGAGACGCCCCCTGCCCTTGGTCTGCGATTCAGCAAAAACAGCGACACCTTCTTTCACGCCGTCGCGCGCAAGCTTCTCGATGACGTCATTGGTCGAAGTCGTTTCCTGAAACACGCGAATGTCGCGCCCAATGATTTTCACGTCGGCCAGGCGCGAAGCCAAATCATCGGCGTGTAGAACATCGGGGGTGCTGATTAAGGAATAGCCACGGTGCGGGCTGGCTTCAATGTCGTAACCGAGGGCGCGAAGGTCTTCAATGCGCGCCCAGATGGCCGCGCGGCTGACGTTAAGTTTCTGCGACAACTCTGCGCCAGACACGGAGCCTTTGCGCAACGCCTGCAGAATGTTTGCATCCAGAGACATTTAAAAATCCAAAGCAATATCCACCGCACGCGCGGAATGGGTCAACGCACCTACCGAAATAAAATCAACACCTGTCTCGGCAATGCCGCGCACGGTTTGTAAATTCACCCCGCCGCTCGCTTCAAGTTTGGCGCGACCATTCACCCAAAACACGGCGGTGCGCATTTCATCCAGGGTCATGTTATCCAGCAAAATGAAATCCGCGCCGGCTTCGATCGCCTGTTGCACCTGCACGGAAGTGTCGGCTTCTACTTCAACTTTCAAGGCCGGATATTTTTCGCGCGCCCGACGAACCGCGGCGCCGACGGCGTTAGGCGGCTCTTCGGACAGTGCAGCGAGATGATTATCTTTGATCAGAATCATGTCGAACAAACCGATGCGATGATTCATTCCGCCACCACAAGTGACGGCGTACTTTTCCAGGAGACGCAAACCTGGTGTAGTTTTGCGGGTGTCGAGAATTCTGGCTTTAGTCCCCTGCACGGCTTCGACGAACATCGCCGTCACTGTTGCGATACCCGAAAGACGCTGGACGAAATTCAAGGCGACGCGTTCGGCGGTAAGAATCGCTTGAGCCGGCCCGCTGATTTCCAAAAGCGTTTGGCGCTGTTCCACTTTTAATCCGTCGGCGGAGACGCGCTTGATCTGTAATCCGGAAAAAACCTGATGAAACGTTTCGACCGCGACATCCAGGCCAGCCACGACAAGCTCTTCGCTGGCGACCATCCTGGCTACCGCCAAGGCGTTGGCAGGAATAGTGGCAAGCGTGGTGGCGTCGCCGATGCCAACATCCTCAGCGAGGGCGAGTTTGACGGCACGTTGCATTTCTTCTTTGGGAAGCAACTCCATGAGGCAGACGTTACGAACAAACGCGAAAAGAAAAAGATTTTTCAGTGATGGAATTCACGTTATCTTGCGTCTATCCAATGATGCATCTGCGGAACCTGATCCTCGTCCTCCTGATTTGTTGTTTCAGCCCGACCGCCTCATCTGAAACACCCAAGAACTCGGTCAAGCAGTGGGAACCAGATATTCGCGCGTTCGAATTCAGTGATAAAACCAATCGACCACCTGCGAATCCGATCCTGTTCATTGGCAGCTCCAGCTTTCGGATCTGGAAAACGGTCGCCGCTGATTTCCCCGAATACAAGGTGGTAAACCGCGGCTTTGGTGGTTCGCAGATTTTTGAAATCAACTACTACTTCAAACGCATCGTTAAGCCTTACCATCCGAAGACTATCGTCTTCTACGCAGGCGACAACGATCTTGGTCGGGGCCGCAGTTCGGAGGAAGTTTTCCACGATTTCAAAACCTTCGTTGAGAAAACGCATTGGGCCCTTCCCAAAACAAAAATCCTCTTTATCTCCATTAAGCCGAGCCTGGCGCGCTGGAAGAACAAAGATAATATTATGCGTGCGAACCAATTAATTGAAGCCTACGCGCGCGAAAAGGAGTATGTCGATTACGTCGACGTCTTTGCTCCCATGCTGGATAAAGAGGGACTCCCGCAGAAAGACCTCTTCCTGAAGGACGGACTGCACATGAACCGGAAAGGTTATGAACTTTGGATTTCCATCCTGAAACCGGTCTTCAAAGAGTTAGAGCAAGAACAAGCCGCCAGCGGACGCAAGTAGTCAGGTTTCCAACCCACGGCCGATTCATCATTTGCCGGTGTTGTTTTTGCAAGGGTCGCTCGTACGTTATTGCGAGGAGATTTTTATGGAAACGACTTCGTTTTGGTTGACGTCAACTGAACTGCCCAAATTCCCAACCATCACCAGCGACCTGACCGTGGACGTAGTCATCGTGGGAGGCGGTATGACTGGAATCTCGACCGCTTACCTTTTGAAGCAAGCGGGCGTGAAGGTTGCACTGCTCGAGAGAGAAACCGTTGGAGGTGTTGATTCCAGTTATACCACCGCACACGTGACTGCCGTTACGGACGAACGTTTGTATGATCTCTCGAAGCATTTCGGTAAAGATGGCGCCCGTGCAGCGTGGGATGCCGGATACGCAGCCATCGATCAGATCCATCAGAATATCCGGAACGAACAAATCCAATGCGATTTCAAATGGATTCCAGGCTACCTGACCCCGCCGTGGAATGATCCAAGCGCAGATGCTGTGAAGTCTCTGAAGAAAGACGCAAAGCTCGCGCAGACATTTGGGTATCCAGCGGAATTCGTCGAGGCAACTCCCCACTTTGGATCGCCCGGTGTGAAGTTCGCGGACCAGGCTCGGTTTCATCCATTGAAATATCTGGCAGCCCTGGTCCGGAAGATTCCTGGAGATGGCAGCTACGTGTTCGAACATTCACCCGCCGAGGATTTCAATGAGAAAGCGGTGAAGTCAGGGCAATACAAGATTCGTTGTGACTGGATTGTTTTAGCGACGCACACACCGCGCATGGGCAAAGACAGTGCCTTAAGCGCAATGATGCTTCAGACCAAGCTGGCTCTCTACAACACGTATGTTCTCGGGGCAGAAGTGCCGCGCGGGAGAATTCCCGATGCTTCTTTCTGGGACACCAGCGAGCCATATAACTATTTGCGCCTCCATCCACAGGAAGGATCAGACTTTGCGATTCTCGGCGGCGAGGATCACAAAACGGGCGAGGAAGAAAACACGGAAAAACCGTTCGAACGCCTCCGTGAAACGTTCCTGAAATTGGTTCCGGACGCCCGGATTACACATCGCTGGTCGGGTCAGGTGATAGAAACAAGTGATGGCTTGCCATTCATTGGTGAAACCGAAGAGAAACAATTTATCGCCACCGGATATGCCGGGAATGGAATGACCTTTGGCACTTTGAGCAGCCTTATGGCGCGCGACGCCATCACTGGGGAAAAAAATCCGTGGAGCGTTCTGTTTGATCCACACCGAAAGAAACTTTCGAGCGCTGGCGATTATCTTCGAGAGAATAAAGACTATCCCTATTACTACCTGCGAGATCGTCTCGCCGGGGCTGAAGATGATTCGGTTGAGGCCTTGCAAATCGGACAAGGAAAGATTCTTAAGCTGGCGGGGGAGAAAGTTGCCGCTTACCGCGATGAGAATGGGAAAGTAACGACCTGCTCTCCCGTGTGCACTCATCTCGGTTGCATTGTGAATTGGAATGAAGCCGAGAAGACATGGGACTGTCCGTGTCACGGTTCACGCTTTAAACCGACCGGCGAAGTCATGGCCGGTCCTGCGGAAGCACCGTTGGAGAAAATGCCTTTGCCTATTGAAGCAAAGGAACCATCTAAAAAACGGAAGAAACGCGAACTCGTCCACGCTGATTGAGCGCGAGTCTTTTAGCTCGGAGATTACGGAGTGGATGCGAACACATTCACCTGCTTCGGTTCGCCGAATGCGCCTTTTTCGCCAAACGCCACAAAGCGCACCTTTAAGTCATGCAGACCATCGAGACGAATGGTTCCGCCATTCTGGCCGCTTAAAACTGAAACGCCAGCAACAGGAGAATCCCCGCGCGCTTTGGGATGAATGGTGCCGACCAACCGCCCGCCATCCATATGACGCAAGCCATTGGAAATTCGAAATAGAACCCAGTTCCAGCGGCCGTTTTTTGCTGACACTGGAATTTCTCCGCCATCGACAGCAATCGGCTCGGGCAATGTGCCAGTCAGGAAATTAAAATACCGCGGGCGACCCTTCTCATCGAGCAACGCATCATCGCCAAAGACCTGCATCAGAATATCGATCTGATGTTGTTCCGCCCAGAAGGGGTATTGTGAGTCAGCCGTGTTGAATTTAATGCCCATGACACGAACGCCCTCATGTCCCCCGACTGTGACCGGTTCTGTGACGTGATCCGCACCGGTGAGCACCTTTAGCGACGCAACCCAATTGGAATTCGCCGGCTTAAAAGCATTATCCACGCTGACGAAATGGACCTTTTTGTCGGCAACAATCGTGGGAGGAAACTTCTCGGGATTGGTGGGAGTATTCTGGGCGATCAGATCGAAGGCCAAAAAGCCGGCCCAACCAATGAGGATCAACTTGATTCGCATAGACGTCTTTAATTACTCCCGAAGCGCTCGCCTTATTCAGCAGGAACGCTATTGGTCACGACAAATTTGAGATTTGTAATATTCGAAATCGCGCGGATCGTTTTGCTCGTGGGGGTAAATGTCAGATCGGCCACGTCATTCGTTACCAGATAAGTGCCTTGGACAACATTGGTGAAAGCAAACCTGCCCTTCCTGTCGGTCAAAACAGTCTGAACATTCGTCGTGACATTGGTATTGAGCAGCACAGGAAGATTGGACACCACGATCAAAGCTGTTTTACCCGTAATCACCCCGCTGACGGTAAAGGTGGGAATACGAATAAAATTAACATTGTTCGTAGTGGCATTCACGGTGCGACTGGCTGGAACGAAAACTGCGCTTGGACTGCTCGGAGTAATCGTACTCTCCACGGGAGCGATGCCGTCAAATTTATAAACTCCGTTCACGCCGCTCAGCACCGAGTTGGAGTTACCAAATGCATTTGTGGACAATAATTTTACCCCCATCATTCCGGTGCCTGCCAGATTGACGACTCTGCCACGCACCACCCTGGGCGTCACGTTGAACAGGAGGTCATCGATACTACTGACCACATTGGTGGTCAGCGTTTTGATTGGAATCGTATTCGTGTCTGGTGCTCGGGGGATAAGCGTGTAAGTGCCTTTCTCAACCACGAATCTGAACGCTCCTTCAACGTTATTGGTGACGAAGAAATTCGTCGCAACCTGAGAAAGCGAATTGGTGCCCGTGACTTGGATAATCACATTGATCACCGGTGAATTTGAGGCGTAAAGAATCGACCCCGCTACCGTAAATGGCCCAACCAATTCATAGGCGCCGATATCATAATTTCCATCGACGCGATTTGTTCCCCGCTGATCGAGTGCCGGCCCTTGATTAGTTCCTTTATCAATGGCCGGACTGCCCTTGCCTAAGGCCATCGTAAAAGAGGGACCTCCATTTTTCGCCAAGGCTTCCAGCTTTGGATCGGTATTATTGGCACTGGCGCGAGTCCTGAGGAATTTACAACTGAGATCACTACTAATATTGTGACCCTGGTCCGTTAAAACGCCGAAAGCATTGGTTGGTAATCCGTAGGCCACAATACTATTCAACAGCTTACTCGCGCCTGCCCCGGAGTATAGATTCCCGCCGCGGCTCAAGCCCTCAGCGCCATCGTGTTGGCTATCAGGATTCAGACTGACTCCTCCGAAGCCATTGCTCACAGAGCCCCCGGCAAAGGTACAGTTTGTTAAAAAAGAAGTCCCAATATTGTAAACACCGCCACCGGATGCCGAACCGCCCGAGCCGCCAAAAATGAAAACGCCCGCCTGAGCCCCCCCGCCTGTGCCTCCTAAACAACGATTGCTCGTAACAGTGCAATCAACCATGACAAGTGTCTTTCCATTGTAGATGGCTCCGCCGCCCGCGCCACCGCCGGATGGTCCATTCTTAAAGCTTAATTGTCCCGCAGCAGTTCCTCCTCCGGTTTTATTGTCCACGAATAACGATGCTATGTTCGTTTCGAAGCCGGTGTTGTAAACCGCGCCTCCGTAGGCATAGCCACCAAAGCCCGAATCTCCGGATGTCCCAGGAAATGGCGCGGATCCACCCACACCACCAAAGCCGCCGTTACCGCCAAACGTTGCGTTCTTTTCATAGGTGGTATTGGTGATAAACATGCCGCCCCGGCTATAAATCGCTCCACCAAAAGCCGCTCCGCCGTTGCCCCCTCTTCCACCGTTTCCACCGAACAAGGAATCGCTCGCCCCGTTTCCACCGTCACCACCTTCTCCACCGATGGCAGAGTTTCCTGAAAATGCGCACCCGAGGACGAACAAATTGCTCGAGTTGTAAATCGCGCCACCTGAGGCGTTCGCACCGTCGGCTGCATCGGCACTGAAACCATTTCCGTTGTGTCCATTACGACCTTTTGCACGATTGTTCGCAAAAAATGCGTTGGTGAGAATCAAATCGCCGCCATTGGAGATGGCGCCGCCCAGGGAACCACCACCGTTCACGAATTGAATATGATCGAACGTCACGGCCCCGTTTGACGTCACTTCAAACAGTCGAAATCCATTGGAAGAGGGACCGGTGAATCCCGGCATGTTCGTCAGAGTGGAGATCACCTGCGTGGACTTGGGGACCTGATTGGTAACAACAACCTGATTGGTGACAACAAACTGGTTCGTGTTAATAACCTGATTCGTGATAATAATCTGATTGGTGACAACGACCTCATTTGTAACAAAACCATTTGTTATCGGGATGACAACGATATTGGTTTCCACCACCATGTTCGTAACAAATGCGCTGTTCGTAACAACCACGGTATTCGTAACGACCACAGGGTTCGTCGCAACCACGCTATTCGTGACAAACACGATGTTCGTAAATTTTCCATCAAAAATAACGACATTGGTGCCGATCGTAATCGTGCTGGTCAGGGTGAAAACTTTGTTGGTGCCAAATCTAATGACATTCGTTCCGTCCGGATCCCCGTCATTGATGGCGTCCTGAAGAATTTCCTGCGCTAAGTCCGAGGTGAAATCGGTAATCACCACGTCAGCCCGGATGTTTTGGGAGGGCAGAAACCAAAGTAATACCGCAAGAAGCAAGGCGGCCCGGCGTGCTGAAATGAAAAGATTCAAGATAGGTTTGGTATCAGATTTCGAGGGAATAAACAACGCAATCTTTGAAAAGTCGCGGAGAAAATCAGGCAATAATGCCTTTGACGACATGCCCATGCACATCGGTCAGGCGAAAGTCGCGGCCAGCATGGCGGAAGGTCAGCTTCTCATGGTCAAATCCGAGGAGGTGAAGAATCGTCGCGTGCAGATCATGGACATGCACCTTGTCCTCGGCGGCTGCGAAACCAAATTCATCGCTGGAACCGTAAACGCTGCCACCTTTCACGCCACCACCAGCCAGCCACATGGTGAAACCGTGTGAGTTATGATCGCGGCCATTGATCTTACCGGCGTTGGCACCAGGCGTCGGAAGCTCCACTGTCGGGGTGCGTCCAAATTCTCCACCCCAGATCACCAGCGTGTCTTCGAGCATCCCGCGCTGTTTCAAATCTTTCAAAAGGGCGCCGATGGCCTGATCACATTCTTTGGCGAGGTTTCGATGATTCTCTTCGAGATCATCATGACTGTCCCAGGGCTGACCGGCTCCATGCCAGACCTGGACGAAACGAACCCCTCGTTCGATCAGGCGACGGGAAATAAGAAGCTGCCGCGCTTGCGTGCCTTCACCGTACATCTTTAGCACGTGTTCCGGCTCGCGCGTGATATCGAAGGCATCGGTTGCATCCATCTGCATGCGATAGGCGAGTTCAAACGATTGAATCCGCGCCTCCAGTTGAGCCTCACGCTGACGCGCCTTGGCGTGTCGCTCATTCAGTTCTTGCAACAAATCGAGTTGGGCACGTTGCTCAGGGCGAGACGTGTAAACATTTTTGATGTTCTCGATGAGCTTCTCGATGTCCGTATGTTGGGTATCGATGTAAGTTCCCTGGAATACGCCCGGCAAAAAGCCGCTCTGCCAATTCTGCGATTCCTGAATCGGATAACCCCCGGGGCACATCGCCACAAATCCCGGTAAATTTTGATTCTCCGTTCCCAACCCGTAGGTCAGCCACGAACCCATGCTCGGGCGGATGAGACGGGCGTCGCCGCAGTTCATCAGGAGCAACGATGGTTCATGGTTCGGAACGTCCGCATACATCGAACGAACGATGCACATGTCATCGATGCTCTCGGCGACGTGTGGAAATAAATCGCTGACCTCGATTCCGCTCTGTCCGTACTTTTTAAATTTAAAGGGCGAAGGAAGCGCTGCTCCGGTTTTGCGCTCGGTCGCCAGGTTTGCCATTGGCAACATTTTACCGGCGTACTTCTGTAACGCAGGTTTCGGATCAAACGTATCGACGTGCGACGGCCCGCCGTTGGCGAAGATATGGATGACGCGTTTGGCACGAGGCAAAAACTGGGGCGCTTTGGATCCGAGTGGGGAGGTCGCCGAAATTTCATCGGCCATCGCCTGCGGAGTAAAACCATTGAGCCCGCCGAGGATGCTTCCCAGGCCAATCGCTCCCATCCCCATTCCACAACGACACAGGAATTCCCGGCGCGTTAAGGCAAGGTGCTCTGGACTGGGCTGATGATGACTCATGGTGCTAATCAATTGACTTCAACAGCAGCAAAGTCATTCACCGAAAAATTATTCCCGCGGATTAAATTTCGATTCAGTCGCCAACTGCTGCCACAACTCGCGTTCACGTTCGCTGATTTTTGGCGGCATTTCAATTTTTGCGATGACATACATGTCCCCCGCCCCGCCATTCCGATCGGGCAATCCACGTCCTTTAATTCGGAGCTTTTGTCCTGTTTGCATTCCGGGCGGGATTTTCACCGTGACAGGCTTGTCCAGGGTTGGCACCGCCACCGTCGTGCCGAGAGCGGCTTCCCACGGTGCCAGTTCTAGTTCGTGATACAAGTCACCGCCCTCCACTCTAAATTCGGGATGCGCTGCGAATTTAACCCGCAAAAACAAATCACCCGCGGGGCCACGTCCTACGCCCGCCTCACCTCGACCGGCCAGTCGTAATTTCTGCCCCTCGCGAACTCCTGCGGGAATCTTCACCTGGTAACTCTCGGTGCGCTCAACCTTTCCAGCCCCGCCGCAATTCGGACAGACGCGTCCCTGCATTTCGCCCGTTCCACGACAACGCTCGCACGGCGCATTTCGGCTCAGCGAAATTTTACGGACGGAACCGTTCATCGCCTCGGAAAGCGTGACGAGCATTTCCCCCTCAACATCCTCACCACGCTCGGCATACGGACCAGCCCCGGCACCACCCGAACTGAATCCACCGCGTCCCCTGGCACCAAACATCTGCTCAAAGAAATCGCTGAAGCCCGTTCCTCCGAAATGGAAGTCCTCGGCCGACGGCTGGCCCCCGGCTGAACGCCCGGGGTAGGTCTGTCCGCCTGGTCTTGGGGGCGGACGAAATTGTTGCTGCCAATCCGGTCCGAGGGTGTCGTATTTTTGTCGTTTCTCTTTGTCGCCCAGGACCTCGTAGGCTTCGTTGATCTCTTTGAATTTTTCCTCCGCCTGAACTTTGTTCTTGGCGACGTCGGGATGATATTGACGCGCTAATTTTCGAAAAGACTTGCGGATCTCGTCCTCAGTCGCGGTGCGTGCGACACCCAACGTTTTATAATAATCTTTAAATTCAACGGCCATAACCTTTCCAGTGACTCTATCTTACGAACAGTTTTGACTCCACCGCCTGCGTTACCGTAACTCACGCCCTTTCATTTGACAGCAACTTTGCGTGTCATGAAGAGGTTTGTGTTTATTCGCCGCCAGGAAAGGGCCATTAAAAAACTGATTTTTCCCGAGCGGACGAGGAGCTAACCGCCGTATCTCCGAGTGTCCAGTCCGTCGGACTGCTGACGACGCAATTTTACTCGGGACGGCGTGGAAGCCTGTCTTACCGGCGCGACGAAGTGACGGCTCTCTGAAATTTACGATTCGCGTTTCGCGATTCGCGATTTACCCTCCCTCCATGTCTTATCCGAAGTGGCTGCAGAGTTTCACAACCATCCGGATCTTTTCGTATATCCTTCCGCCGCTCGGATTAATCCTGTTGTGGCTGACACCGCTCCTGACCCGCCGCCGCAAGATTCTTGGTACGATTCACGTTACCATTTATACGCTGGGCATCGGGTTTGGATTGGCCGTCATGGGTGCGTTGCTCTGGACCTGGCACGTTCCTTACATGGAATGGCGCGGCAGTTATATGCCCACCATGACCCTATGGAAAACAACTCCGAATTACTCGCAACTCGAAGCTAACCGCGCGGAACAATCAAAAATCGCCGTCGTTCCGAAAATCTCCCCGGTCACGAACACCCCATACTGGACCGGATTCCGCGGACCGCAGCGCGATGGTCATTACCAGCAACAAAACATCTCCACGAATTGGCCCGCCACTGGCTTGCGCGAATTATGGCATCAACCGGTCGGCGGCGGCTACGCCTCCTTTTCCATTGCAGAGGGTCGCGCCTATACCATCGAACAACGGCGGGAACAGGAGGTCGTTGCGGCCTACGATGAAGAAACCGGACACGAACTTTGGACGCACAGTTGGGAAGCGCATTTCGATGAAGGCATCGGTGGCGACGGTCCGCGCGCCACGCCTTCGTATAACGACGGACGCATCTACGCCCTGGGCGGCACGGGAGAATTGCGCTGCCTCGAAGCCGCCACCGGGAAACTCATCTGGCGCCGCGACAGCATCGCCGAAAATGGCGGCTCGGTTTTAACCTACGGCACGGCTGCCTCTCCGTTAGTGGTCGAGAACAAAGTGATCGTGCTCCCGGGTGGTGCGGATAAATCGGTCGTCGCCTATGACAAACTCACCGGCGAACCGCTCTGGAAATCGCACTACGACAAGCAGGCGTATACGTCGCCGATGCTGGTCGACCTGGGCGGGCAACGACAGCTCTTGATCGTCAGCGCCTTTCACGCCCTGGGCCTT
>JAQGOU010000446.1 GCA_028293445.1 Verrucomicrobiales bacterium
GACATGAAGAAGGTTGTTTCTTACGAACCGCTGCTTGAGTCTGAGGATTACGATATTGGCATCATTGGACGGAGTGAGCCAATGCAGAAGGTTTTCAAGCTGATTGGACAGTTAGCGGCCAGTGATGCAACCGCGCTGGTCACCGGCGAAAGCGGCACGGGTAAAGAGTTAGTGGCACGAGCGATTTATCATCACAGTAAACGTTGCGACAAACCGTTCCTTGCGATCAATTGCGCTGCTATTCCTGAGAATCTTTTGGAAAGCGAGTTGTTCGGTCACGAAAAAGGCTCGTTTACCGGCGCAACCGCGCAACGTATCGGTAAATTTGAACAGTGCAATGGCGGCACCATCTTCCTTGATGAAATTGGTGACATGTCGCTGACGACCCAAACCAAAATTCTGCGTGTGTTGCAATCGGGTTCGTTCGAGCGAGTCGGTGGGAATCAACCTGTGCAGGTGAATGTTCGTGTGATTGCTGCGACCAACAAACCATTGGAAGAAGCCGTCGCAGCGAAGCAGTTTCGAGAAGATCTATTTTACCGCTTGAATGTAGTGCGCATCCAAATGCCGGCGCTGCGGGAAAGGCGAGAAGACATTCCTCTGCTGGTCGAGTATTTTCTCAAACGCAACAGCCACGGCAAAGGTACAACAGCCAAAGTGATGTCAAAAGATGCGCTGGCGTTGTTGGAATCATTTCATTGGCCGGGAAACGTTCGGGAACTGCAAAATGTGCTCGAACGGGCCTTTGTCGTGAGCAAAGGAGATGTGATTTTGGTAAACGACTTTGGACCGGCGTTGTCCAGGCCTGGAGTAATCCCCACTATTGCTTCACCCTCAGACACGGGTGGTGCGAACGATACGCCTTCAGCCCTGGCAAAACAGCTTTTTCTCTGGGCCCGGACGAATCCGAAATTCAAAGTGGTACCAGCTGTCGAGCGGGAACTTATTATCAATGCATTGCATGAAACGAGCGGCAATCAAGTTCAGGCCGCAAAGTTACTAGGAATTACCAGGGCGACCTTACGAAAACGAATTGAGAAATTCGGGATCACGCAGCAGCTTACCATCACATAGAGTTTTGCAGTTCTAACTTTTTCGGTTGTGCCTGAAAAACAAAAAAGCCGCGCTGTTCGCGCGGCTTTGAAATATGCTTCTTCGATTACTCGACAGGCTTGGTCCAATCGTGTGGCTTGGTGCTATCCCATTCCGACCACTCTGCATCGTTTGGTTCCTGTGCGGCGCGCTTCAAGAACTCACGAGAGCGTTCGCCGGATTGATAGTCATTTTCCATAACGATGGTAGGAGTGATGAATATCAACAAATCACGTTTGTTCCGCTCTTTAGAACTGGAGCGAAACATTGCTCCGAGACCGGGAAGGTCGCCCAGAACCGGGACCTTCGTGCGAGTAGACTTTACCCCATCCTCCCGCAGTCCACCGAGGACGAGAGTGTTGCCGCTTGGCACCATGGCCTCCGTCTTGATTAGCTTTTTGTTAAATGTCGGAGAAGTCACGGTCCTGCCTCCCAGGTTACTAAACGCCGTCGGTCCTAATTCAGAAATTTCAGGCTTCAAATCAAGGAACACATTTGAAACACCGTAAATCCGAGGAGTAACCAAGAGCTTCACCCCGACTTCGTTCAATGGTCCCGTCGGGCCGGAAACATTGTAATTGGGTTTAACGGTGCTGGCTTGGACGACACCATTGGCAACCGTCCCTTGTGTTTCTTCAAAAATTGGAATGTCCTGCACAACTGAAAGCTCAGTGGCAATACCTTCCAAGGCTACGGCCCGAGGCGTTGCCAATGTCTGAGTTTCATCTGAAGAGTTAAGGAAGGAGAGAACAGCCTTGACCCCTTCCGCATTTAATACCCATGGGGCAAAGCTTCCCATCGTGGATCCAGAAATTTGTGGGAGTCCAGGTACTGCGCCGAGGGGAAGAACCTGTGCAGCATTGGGAAGGTTTAAAGGACCGTGGACGCCCTGCAACATTTTATGAGCTGTTGGATCAGCCAACGTATTTCCAAATTGGACATTCTGTGCAGCAACTGTCTTGGTCCAATCGATTCCCTTGGAAGTCTTAGGATTTTGAGAGGTTTCAATAAACCGGGCTTCAATCAAAATTTGTGAGGGTGAACTGTCCAGTTTGATTAAAATATCACTGATCGCCGAGATTTCTTTCTCCGTGGCAACAAGGACCAATTGACCTGTTCGATTGTCGGCAATTACTTGGCTACGAGCAGAACCGAAGGTGGCCTTAATGATCGGAATCATGTTTGTGGAATTGCTGTAGTGTAGATGAACCACCTTGGTGACCAGCGGTTCAAGCCCTGGAGCTTCCTTGGTGGTGACCCTCGCGATCTTTGTCTTTGCATCCTGTGAGAGTTGCAGGCCGTGGTTTTCCAGGACGGCGGAGAGCGCTTGCAAGGCTGTTACATTTTCAAAGCGAATGGTAACGGGCGCATTGCTTAGCTGCAGTACCTTGGGATCAAATTGAAAGTTAATCCCAGCCTGGCGGGCCAATGTTTTGATCGCATCTGTGAGAGGCGCGTCTTCGATGGTGATCAATGGCATCACCTCCGCAATGTTAGTGGATATTTCGGTCGTAGCCGTACTTGCGGCTGGAGCGGGGCTTTGGGCGAAGGCGGGCAATATGCCAGCGCTAAGACCGATACCGAGCATCAGAATAAGTTTTTTCATAAGTTCTTATGTTTGCGAGTTCTCTGAATAGCTAGAACAGTTCCGTTCTCAATCAGTTATTTGTCCAACAACCGTAATTCCATTTGTTCATTTCTACCTTCAACACTAATCGTGACAGACTGCTCGTTGATTTTAAGGCACCGAATCCTTGTCTGGCCTCCTGGCATCTTAACTGATCCTGACTCGCCTTCCGCGAAGGTTTGATTGTTAATTAATGCCAGGCGGGCTCCGACCGGTCCCAGTATACCTTTTAACACGAGCTTTACTTCGAGAGTCTTAACTGCGGTTGTTGGGTTCGTTGCTACTTGTTGCACGTATGGAGAACGTGTGCTTTTGGGGAAAAAAGGATCACGGATATTGGAAGACTTATTGTCAAATACTGACAAGGGCCTTTCACTTTCCGAAGGCAGGCGAAATGTTGACGGAGAGTCTGCTGCCTGGGAGGACAAATGCAACAGTGTCGCCAAGGATAACAGGAAGTATGCTTTGTTCGGCTTCATGTTATTCTGTGGTGGTCGGCTTGATTAAAGTTACGATCTCAAATTTAATATCCAGCTTTTCTTTGTCCTCCGTGGGACTGGCTGTAGGAAGCATCTCTATACCTTGGACTTGAAAATAGGGATGCGTGTTTTCAAAGTCAGCAAGGAAGCGCCCTAAATCAACATAAAAACCGGTTAGCACCACTGGGAAGTTCGCGGCGTGGTACGGAAAATTAGGGAGAAGTTCGACAGTCTTTTGCCTCTCTTTTCCTACCTTGACCAAAGAGATGTTCTTGTAAGGTTCGCTGAACTTGTTCAACAACGGTACAAACCAGGCGTATTTGTCTCCCGGTGCCATTGCATCTTCTATGGCTGCCAGTTCCTCAACGTTCCGCTTTTTCTGGATTTCGATGAATTCTTTTTGTTTGAGCATTTGTACGGCACGATCCGTCTTTTCTTTGAATTCCAGACCGGTGCGCGTTGCCGCCTCGAGACGTTTCTCTTCAGTGCCAATAATGAAGAACCAAATTGCTCCGAGTGCTGCGATGGTTACCACAATTACTACCAGTAATTGAAGTTGTTTTTCCTTTGGAAGTTTATTCATCGCGTTTCATCTCCTGAAAACTGCATTCCAAACTGAATTGGTAATACGCTCTGCTTGGATCGAAAGGATCGAGTGTTGGTCCGGCGAGCGTGCTTGCCAGACGTACCCCTTCGTTTTTTTGAAGCAACGTCTTAAAATAGGGCTGGTTGTTCAGAGCTGTTTTGAATTTGTTATAGTTTGCTTCAGTCGGATTGCCGTAATCGCGTGATTTAAGTATCAAGGAAATCTTCTCCACGGAAGCTGCCGGTTTCGCCGGTGTCTTCTTGTCCTTCGATGCGGGAACAGCGGCTAGTTGCTCGTAAGTTTGCACAGCCTTGATTTGGTCGAGTTGAATTTCACCCGACACCGGGACAACGGCCTGTTGGAGACCATTAAGGACGGGAGCCCAAAGAAACCGATTGGTCGAAAAGCGGAGCAAGGCTGTTAGTTTCCTTTCCGCTTCGATCATCTGCTTTTGTGACTCAGTTATGACCTTGAACTCGCCTTCATTTTGTTTCCAGCGGCTTTCTTGAGCCAGTGTTTCCCTCTGTGCGCTTTGCAGTTTCAAGAACAAGTATCCACTCCACGCCAACGCTGCTACAATCAGGAAACTACAAACCCAGATTGCCCGTTTAACGGGGTCGCGCCGGCGCGCTTCCTCACTTGCTTGCGCTTCAGCCAACAAATTGATGCGTATTGGCATAGATTAAAAAGAAATGGCTGCAGTGCCGATGCACACCGCGAGTTGCGGCGCGATCTGATCGAGTTCGCTGGCCTGTTGTGGCGGCAAGGTCGATCGAAGGAAACTGGTTGGATTCCAGCTTTTGCAGTTCACCATTAATTCACTTTGCAAGGCTTGCGTCATGAATTGTGAATTTGCCGCTCCACCAGACAGATAAACCTGTCCGACTTGTTTATCCTGCTGATGCTCAAAAAAATCAATAGAGGCGCGCAATTCGCGGCCAAGTGGAGAAATCAGCGGTAACAAGGCTGATTCAACCTCCGTGGGCATGCCGATCTTGATCCCTTCCGCTTCCGCGTAGGTGACGCTCATCGCTTCGGCCAAACCGGTGGTCAATTTATCTCCGCCAATCCCGACGACACGACTTAACATTAATTCGCCTTCCGAAATGATATTAATGGTGGAATTCTTAAAACCAACATCCACCAGTGCCGCAACACCCGTGCGAAAAGTTTCAGGTTCGGCAAATTCAAATGCATTAACGGGGCCCACAATGGAAAGGGTAACTTCGTCCGGAATGACCGTAGCAGCTCTGGTGGCAGTCAAAATGTCATTGATTACCCGGTTTTTCGCGCCGCCGACCCAGACTTTGTATTTGGGTTGGGCTTTTGGATCGGGATTTATCTGCTTGGGCGGAACCATGTATGCGTCGAAAACATGGTCCGGCAGGTCTTGTTGTAGATAATTTTTGCTGTTATACTTCAACATTAGCCGCATTTCTGGAATCGGCATGGGAGGAAGTTCAGTCGTGCGGAGCAGCGAGTCGGCAACACCTACTGCCAGCGTGATGTGCTTGGTTTTCGCATCCAGCGCTTGCATGACACTCTTCAGATGCTCGGAAAGCAGGTCAGGAGAAAGGCTTTTATCGTAAATAGGCGCGTCGAGAATCGCGTAACGAAGCAAGTTAAGGGTCTCGCCTTTACGCTGGAGATAGACAGCCTTTGTGGTGCGACTTCCTAGATCGATTGCCACAATCAGCTCCCTTTTTTTTGTCCCGGATTTCAAAAATGGCAATGCCATGCGGCGAAGTTTCTACTGATTCAGGTTTATAATGCAAGCACAACTAATAGATTTTCGGTAAACGTGTTACGAACATCTACGCACAGGTTGTAGTGCAATTGACTAGCCTCTGGATCAGATTCATGTTGGTGCATATAGCAACGTTAATGCCAAAAAATTTGTCTCATGAAGTTGCAAATACCGGAACGGCAGAACTTTCTGTCGCTGGTATGACATGTAACAACTGTGCCCGACATGTTGCGGAGGCGCTGCGGGAAATCCCGGGCGTCACAAGCACCAATGTGTCTCTGGAATCCGGGAGAGTAACCGTCCGCCTGAATCGAGAGGCTCCACCGAAATTATCTGAGCTTATTCGCGCCGTTAATGAGGCGGGTTATACAGCCAGCCTGGTGCAATCGTCCGAATTACACCAGAAAGGCGGATCATGGTCACCGCTGGCAGGTTGGCGTTTTAATGCCTTGGTAGGATCGATCAGCACTGCTTTTTTGATGGCGGGCGAATGGGCTTTAGGCTGGCACGATGCCGGATGGTTTCGGTGGACCGCTTTTTGCCTGGCATCAGTAGTCCAGCTTTTGTGTGGCGCGAAATTCTATCGTGGCGCGTGGAATCAACTGAAAACCGGTTCCTCGAACATGGATACGCTGGTTTCCCTCGGCTCAACCACCGCTTATCTCTTTAGTGTTTGGGCTCTCCTGTTTAGCCCTGGAACTCATCTCTATTTTTTGGAAGCGGCCGGGATTATCACGTTCGTCAGCATTGGTCATTGGATCGAAGCGCGTGTGAGTTCACGTGCCTCCAACACCTTGCGGAATCTGCTCAATCTCGCTCCAGCATCGGCTCGCCGCCGGAACGTCGATGGTTCGGATATCTCCGTCCCCGTTTCGGACTTAAAAATTAACGACCATATTATATTACGTCCCGGGGATAGCATTCCTACCGATGCCGAAGTCATTTCGGGCGATTCAACGGTCAATGAATCCATGCTTACAGGTGAAGCCTTGCCGGCAACGAAAAAAATGGGCGATAAACTGTTTGCCGGCACCTTGAATCTGGATGGTCAAGTGTTGGCCCGGGTCTGTGCAACCGGCGAGGACACTGCTCTCGCCCGTATTGTCGCTACGGTGGAACGGGCTCAAAACAGCCGCGCTGAAATCCAGCGACTCGGCGATCGCGTCAGCAATGTTTTTGTGCCGGTGGTCATTGTCTGTGCCGTGCTGACGGCCCTTTGGTGGGGGCTGTTCTTTCCACAAGCCCAGGCCTTGAATCACTTTTTGTTCGGCAGCATTCATCTTCACCACTTGCCGGAGACGCCACTAAGCGCTGCTTTTATTTATGCAACTGCCGTGTTGATCGTGGCCTGTCCGTGTGCCATGGGATTGGCCACTCCAATCGCGATCATGGCGGGCACGAATGCCGCCGCCGCACGTGGAATATTAATCCGCGATGGCATCGCTCTCGAAAAGGCCGGCAAGATCTCTGCGGTGATTTTCGACAAGACCGGCACGTTGACTGAAGGAAAACCGACCGTAATCGAGAAACAAATTCTAAATTCCAAATCAAGTCTCGACCCCATCCAGGTGGCCGCAGCCTTGGGTCGACGCTCGAATCATCCCTTGAGCAGGGCCATTGGCAGCCTGAGCGCCGATGATTTGCAATTGACGCAATGGCAGGAAATTCGCGGCTCTGGAGTGCAAGGCAACATTGAGCAATCCGGCGCATCGATCACGATCCGCTTGGGATCATTACCGTGGCTGGCGCAGAGTGGAATCGAGAATAAAGGAATCCAGTTTTCAGAAAAATGGATGGAGCAGGGAGCGACGATCCTCGGGTTGACTTGGGAGACTGAACTCATCGCGTTATTCGCCTTGCAGGACAACATCAAGCGGGGTGCGGCAGAGGTGATCAAAAACTTGCAGGCCAAGAATTACTCTGTGTATCTGGTGACGGGCGATAATCACCGCACCGCTCGCGCTCTGGCTTCGGCAGCGGGCATTCCGTTGGAAAACGTTGCCGCCGAGGTTCGACCTGAAAACAAAGCCGAATTCGTGAAAAAGCTGCAGTCATCCGGCAGGGGAGTGGCGTTTGTCGGCGATGGAATCAACGACGCCCCGGCCTTGGAGCAAGCGGATCTTGGCATCGCCGTTTCCAAAGCCAGCGATATCGCCATGGAAGCTGCTGATATTATCCTGCTCAATTCAGATATCCACGCGATTCCTGAGACCTTGGCACTGGCGGGGGCAACGCTGCGCACTGTGAAGCAAAACTTATTCTGGGCTTTTTTCTACAATGCCGCTTCGATACCGCTTGCTGCGCTCGGTTTGTTAAGTCCGCTGCTGTGTGCCGTCGCGATGGGTGGGTCGGATTTGATCGTGATTGGGAATGCCTTGCGTCTCCGTCGATCGAAGTTCTCCTGACGCCAATTTGTTCCATTTTGTTTGTTTTCAACGGTCGTCTAGAAACGTTTGGGACGCTCAGTCCCGGAATTGTCTTCTTGTTCGGGAACGGTTGATCATCGTTTGGTGGATCTGGGTCACTGTGCCAAATTGGCACACTTTTTTGAGCATCAGGGGAAGTGACACACCTCCGGCGGATTTTGGCGTTAAAAGCTCCTTCCAAATGGAAATCTGGCCTCATTTATCCAAAATAAATGTCCCCCGCTGAAAATTCCGCGTCGTTTATCCGGAATAAATGGCGTCCGCCGAAAATTTGACGTCATTTATTCCGGATAAATCACGTCCGCTGATTTTTGGACGCCATTTATTCCCAATAATTGTCGTCCGCCGATCATCGGACCTCTTTTATTCCGGATAATTCCCGTCCGCAAATTGGCGGAGGCCTTTTATCGCCGATAAATGACGCCCGCCGAAAATCTGACGCCATTTATCCCCAATAAATTACGCCCGCCGATCGGCGGACGCCATTTATTGGGGATAAATTTGGTCCGCCACGGCGCTTACCAACTCTCACTGAACTCTTTACAGATAAATTTGGCCCAAACGTGGATAATGTTTTCGTCTGTATTCGTCGTAACTCCGCACTGGGCGCTGACTGTGCCAAATTGGCACACTTGAAGGAAAAACCAGTGACGCATTTAAATTTTCGACAAGAAGTTTCGAGGGTATTAAACCCAGTCGTCAAAAACGTTTTGGACGTCGGTTAGCCTTGAAATGCGCTAAAACGTTTTTGATGCTCAGTTAAGGTTTCAAACCGTCGTAAAGATTACTTCTTTTCCAACGGCTGAAAAGCTCGCCCGTTTTAGTGAGGCGCATCTTTGAGACGCATCTCTTTTTGTGCTACCAATTACTTAGTAGCTGCAATCAGCACGGAAGTTGCTACACTCAGCGCCACCGATGGCTCGTAAGAAATTCAATCCTTTCGATATCTCTGCCAAAGAGGATGCGAATTCTGCCAAAGAGGATACGAGCTACGCGCCCAAAGCAGCGCCGGAAACCAGCTTTCTTCAGGTCGCCGTCAAACCCGATCTTGTTCAGCCAATTAAACTCTTTCTGGGCCGCACGGAAATGTTCATGGAGCGGGCGAAAGCGTCTCATCAGCCAGATATTCTGCTGGAAATTAAAAAAATCCAGGCCGCTGCCAAATATCTTCTGTCGCTCGTTCACAGTTCAACCATTCTGACCGATCAAAGGCTTGAGGTTGAGTTGGGGCATACCGCGCCCAGTGACACCACGCTTTTCTATGCAGTTTCACATGAGGATGCCGTGGAAAACATGCGAGGTGACTGCGGCACGCTGTTATTGGTCGATGATGACCGGCCTTTGCTCGAGATGCTGAAGTTGATTCTAGAGAAACAAGGTCACATCGTCATGCTCGCCGAGAACGGCGAGGAAGCGCTCGCGGCCCTGCACACGGGTGACGTCGATTTGATTCTTTCCGATCTGACGATGCCGGGGATCAACGGTTATCAGCTTCTTGAGTTCATCAAGGCCGATATGAACTGGCGCAACATTCCCGTTTTGATTTTATCCGGAGTGCGCGAGTCGATGAGTGCCGCCCGCTGCATTGAGCTCGGAGCAGACGATTATCTTCCTAAACCGGTTAATCCGCCGTTGTTGCGCGCTCGCATCGCGTCGTCCCTCGAAAAGAAGCGTCTGCGCGATTTGGAGTCGGCCTATCTTATGCAACTCCAGGCCGAACAGGAAAAATCGGAAAAACTGTTGTTAAATATTTTGCCGGGACCGATCGCCGAGCGTCTCAAGAAAGGCGAAAGCACGATCGCCGACAACTTCCCCGAAGCGACGGTGCTGTTCGCGGACATCGTTGGCTTCACACAAATGGCGGCGCAAGTTTCACCAGCTGAACTCGTGCAGACCCTCAATGAAATCTTTTCCGGCTTTGACCGGCTGGTCGAGCGCTTCGGTTTGGAAAAAATCAAAACCATCGGCGATGCCTACATGGTCGTGGGTGGCTTGCCGAACCCCCGCGCGGACCACGCATTCGCTGTCGCGGAAATGGCGGTGGAAATGCAAAGTGAACTCGTCCGGCTCAACAGCAAAAACGGATTGCATCTCCGCATGCGCGTCGGGATTCACAGCGGCCCCGTTGTTGCCGGTGTTATCGGGAAAAAGAAATTTTCCTACGATCTCTGGGGCGACACCGTGAACATCGCGAGCCGCATGCAGTCGTTGGCCTACATCGGCAGTATTCAAACCTCGGAAACCACCTACGAACTGCTGAAGGACAAGTTTACCTTCACCAAACGTGGTGGCATCGAGGTAAAGGGTAAAGGGCGCATGACGACTTATCTTCTCGCTGCAAAAGACATTGATTATTCAGATTTCAAATCAGAGATTCAGGAATCAGTGGAAATAAATCCCATTTGAAATCGGAAGCCTCGAAGACGTCACGACTGCGCCTTCGCGTCACCACTGCCGCTCAAACCATTCTTCGCAGCGGTCATCCCTGGCTCTTCGCGGACAGCATTCGCGAACAGAACCGCGAAGGAAAACTCGGCGAACTCGCCATCATTTACGATAAGAACGATTCCTTTCTGGCGATGGGATTGTTCGATCCCGGCTCACCGATCCGCGTCCGGATTTTGCACGCGGGCAAACCGCAGAATCTCAATGACGCTTTTTGGAAACAGAAACTCGCGGTCGCATTGTCGCGGCGTGCCGGGTTGTTCGATGGGCAGACGACCGGCTATCGGTTAATCAATGGCGAGAGCGATGGATGGCCAGCTCTGATCCTTGACCGCTACGACAGCACGCTGGTGTTGAAAATCTACAGCGGAATGTGGCTCGCACGCTTGAACGAGATTGTTGATCTCCTGAGGGCAGAGATTCCGAATGAACGGATCGTGCTGCGCTTGAGCCGCAATATTCAGCTTCTGGCGGAAAGCGAATTCAAGCTGCGTGAAGGTCAGATCTTAAGCGGAAATGGATTGGCTGGTCCTGTCATTTTTCTCGAAAGTGGAATCCGCTTTGAGGCTGATGTTCTGCAGGGACAAAAGACCGGGTTCTTCCTCGATCAGCGCGAAAACCGTCGGATCGTGGAAACGCTGGCGCAAGGTCGCAACGTTTTGAATGCGTTCAGCTTTTCCGGAGGCTTCTCTCTGTATGCGGCGAGGGGCGGTGCAACTTCCGTGGCGAGTCTCGATATCAGCACCCACGCTCTTGAAAGCGCAAAACGGAACTTCGCGCTTAATTCTTCAAACAAAAACATCGCCACGTGCCGGCATGAAATCATTCAAGATGATGTTTTTGAATGGCTGCAAAAACCGGCCCATAATTTGTTCGGCTTGATCATCGTCGATCCGCCTTCCCTCGCGAAACGAGAATCCGAACGCGCGGACGCCATTCGTGCCTATGGCAAACTTTGCGGCTCAGCGATGGAACGGCTTTCGCCCGGCGGGATTCTCGTCGCGGCGTCCTGTTCGGCACACGTGTCGGCGGATGAATTCTTCAACGTGGTTCGAAGTGCAGCACCAGGCGGGCGGCGCTTTGAGGAATTGATGACGACGCGTCACGCACCCGATCACCATGCCAGCTTCAAGGAAGCCGAGTATTTGAAATGCATTTATCTGAAGAGCGCCTAGCAGCCTGTTGAAAAACCCTCTTTTCTCGTAGGAGACGAGGTGACGAGTCTCAAACCTCCTCGGTTTTCAGCAGCGAAGTTAGAGACTCGTTACCTCGTCTCCTACTTTTCCAACACGGTGCTAGGCGGTTTAGTGCGCGTGGTGCGCCCGTGACAGCAGCATGACGAGGCGAATGCCGACATACGCTGCAATGCCTAAAAGGAATAGTCCGGAGACGTGGGACATGCGAACCAATGTCTGTTGGGAAAACGATTTGTGTTTCCGAGAAACGGTGTAACTCACTAAAGAAAACCAGGTTGCTGCACCGAGTCCAACCCCGACGATACAGGCCGTCTTACTATACCAATCGTCTTCGACCCATTCATTGGAAATGAAGGTTGCCGAAATGGTAATCCACATCAGAAGCACACCGGGATTGCCAAGCACCCTGACAAAGCCGGTCATAAAAGCCGAATGAGGATGCAGCTTTTCCTCAACGATCGTAGCGCTCTTGTTGGTGGAAGAGATGGAGTGTAAGCGCAAGTATTTCACTCCCAGGAACGCCATGAGCACAAAACTGAACAATTCCATGGCGGCGGTTGCGACCGTTGATTTCAGTAGATTGCTGAAACCGGCAAAACTGAGAGAGCAGTAAATCAAATCCATCGCGGTCGCACCAAAGCCAATCAACAAGGCCCAGTGAAACCCCCGTCGCGCGCCCTCATTGATAATCGTAATGTTGATCGGCCCGATGGGAATTGAAACCAGGAAACCGGTGACAAACCCAACAAAACAGGCGAGCAACATCGGTAACACGTCGCTCATGTTTACATTACCGGCGTTTCATCTTCTTCCTCTTCCTCAATTTCCCGGCGCATTTCCCGGGAAATGCTTGGCCGGACAAATCCATAAATCAGATAGGCGGTGAAACCGAGTGGCAGCAACCAGGGGAGAACGCTCTTCCAGGCGACAATGATCAATCCGATGAAAACGACCATTGCTACCATGGTTGGAAAACGCCGTTTGGATCGAAAATCCACGGACTTGAAGCTGGGATACTTAACCTCGCTGACCATCATAATCGAAAGGAAGATCATGATGGCCGGCAGCACGAAGCGCCATGCATTGCTGGTGGTGAAGGCCTTTTCATCGCACCAAAGAAGGAACATCGTCAGTGAAGCGACCATGCCGGCGGCCGCGGGTATCGGAAAGCCCTTGAACTCTTTACCACTTGAAATTCCCATTGCCGACAAACAATTGAACCGCGCCAACCGCAGTGCGCCGCATATCAAATAAACCGACGAGATAAACCAGCCGAGTTCGGGTGGATTCAAATCGCGCAGCACAATGCGATGGACCAGGAAAGCAGGCGCAACCCCGAAGGATACAACATCCGCCAGGGAGTCGAACTCACGGCCAAAGGGGCTTTCGACGCCACCCATCCGGGCAACGCGCCCATCGAATAAATCAAAGATACAGGCCAGCAGAATGAAGAAGATTGCCAGTCCGATGGTGTGGTTGTAACTCGGTTCCCCGACGTTCGCCTCGACGATCTTGGTCAGGGCCAGAAAGCCACAGAAAAGATTTCCTGCGGTCAGGAGGTTGGGCAGAAAATAAATTTTCAGCTCAGGCTTCGCCGCTGGTTTGTCAGCCTCGTTTGCCATGGTTTTAAACTCGTTCAGCAATGATTGTTTCGCCACCGACCACTTTGTCGCCCATCCGCGCGCGAACCTGGTAATTCATCGGAAGATAAAGATTCGCACGTGATCCGAATTGGACGAGGCTGATGCGTTCGCCTTTGGGGACGACGTCTCCGACTTCGACCCACGGTATAATTCTGCGCGCGATCAAGCCGGCGATGAGCCGGACGCCAATCTGTTCAGTCGGTCTGGCTGTGGGTGCGAACGCGAGCAGAACATTCTCATTAAAATCCGCGCAATCCGCATTCATCGCGTTAAGGAATTGTCCCGACGTGTGCTTCAGGTAAGTCACTTTTCCAGTGACCGGCGACTGTTGCACGTGAACATTGAAGACGTTGAGGAAAATGGAAACGCGCTTGTACTTTTCCCCGTTGAACTCGCGGACGATCGTTTCGTCGATCTGATCGATCGTGCCGTGGGCAGGGGAGACAACCAGATGATCACCTTCGGGAACCTTCGCTGTCGGGTCCCGAAAGAAATACAACGTGAAGAGAACGAAAAGAATCCAAATGACCAGGAGGGCGGAAGCAAACGCCACGACAACACCACCCAGAAACTTCGCAATCAACCCGGCACCGACAATGGCAATCAGCAGAATCAGCGACGCAACGATCAACCGAAATGCTGCTCGCTGCGCTTTACCGGAATGTTTCATTGTTCAAAACCTTAAATTCCGAATCTCAAAGTGCAAGGTTCAATGTTAGCCGGCTACTCTGGTAAACCCTGAATCGCCTCGCGCAATTTCTTCCCCGCCCACTTCTGATGATCCTCGCTGACAATCTGATTTCC
>JAQGOU010000477.1 GCA_028293445.1 Verrucomicrobiales bacterium
GAAATCATCCAGTTCGCCAGGTCGAGTCGCGTGAGGCGGCGATCTTTTACTTCCGGGTGGGGTAGAAATTGTGGAATCGCTGGCGTGACGATTTCGCCGGAATCATTCATCCAGTTGCCGCGTGGAAGAATGCGAATGGGACGAGGCTCAATTGAAGCCGAGACCAGAGTCGTCGGAATCTGCTTCAACAGCTCGTCGCTCTCTTTTTTAGCCGCCGCCAATTGTTTTCGTTCTTGATCCAACTCCGGCGCGATGCCGCGATAGTGCTTCACGATCTCGGCTTTGTGTTCCGGAGTGCGCTGGTCGCCCGGTACCTTGATTGCCGCCAAGACGTTTTCCGGCAGACCGGCATTGGAAACCGGCGCGTTGGTTTCCGCACTCAACGACAGCCGGAAATGTCCAATGTTGTGTTGCGCGTAAATCGATTCGTGTTTCAAACGAATCATGAATGTTGTCCCCGCTCCAGCGAGAACCGGTTCCGCGAACGAGAAAATCGCGTAGTGATTCTTCGGAGTGACGTGGCCATCGACGGCCCAGCCGGTATCGGATTTGTCGTCGATGGCGGCGGCAATCGGCTGTGAACCTTGTTCATAATCAGCCACAGCTTTGACTATCTTAATCGCTTTCGATGCCGTCTCGTTCGTCTTCATCGCTTCCACTTCGACACCGGTGAGAACGAAGTTCCCGTTCGCGCGCGACAAGCCTTTGTTCGGGAAGCTATCGTGCGTCAATGTTTCCAAACGGATCGCCGAGACCTGGGCCAAATCGGTATGCAGCGTGATGGTGTAGATATCCTTGTCGGGGTTTTTGCCGGTGGCGAGGATCGAGAGGTCGGGTTGAATCTCCAATTTTGCTTTGCCTTGCGAGACAAGTTTCGAAGGCTTCTGAATCGCCCACGCACTCTGTTCTTTCGCGAGATTGTCCAAGATTGCCTTTTCCCAGCTGAGTTGCGCCGCGCTGACATCTTTCTCGTTTAAGGCTTTTTGCGACTCTGCAACTTTCGTTTCGAGACGTTTAAGTTCAGCCGCTTGTTTATCGTTCGGCACGGGAATAAAGGGTTCCCAGTTTGCATTGGGGTAAAAACCTTTTTCATTCAGGTCCGCAAAGAACGCTTCGAAGCTGTAGAAGTCTTTCGTGGTGAAGGGATCAAACTTGTGGTCGTGACATTCAGCACAGCCGAGGGTGCTGCCGAGCCAAACTGCGGACGTGGTGCGGACGCGGTCAGCGGCGTACTTGGCGCGATACTCTTTATCCTGCGCGCCGCCTTCGCCGGTCATCATGTTCAAACGGTTGTAACCCGAAGCCACCTTCTGTTCGAGGGTCGCCTGCGGCAAGAGATCGCCTGCGAGTTGTTCGATCGTGAACTGATCGAATGGCTTGTTGCTGTTGAACGATTTGATGACGTAATCGCGATAAGGCCAGATGTTGACCGGTTGATCGCCGTGATAACCGACGGTGTCGGCGTAACGAACGAGATCGAGCCAACGCATCGCCATGCGCTCACCGAAATGGGGCGAGGCGAACAGGCGATCCACCACCTTGTTGTAAGCGTCCGGGCTTTTATCGGCCACGAAAGCATTCACCTCATCGGCGCTGGGCGGGAAACCGAGCAGATCAAAATTGAGACGCCGAATTAAAGTCCGTCTATCGGCTTCAGGCGAAGGCTTCAGACCTTTGGATTCGAGTTTCGCCAGGATAAAATGATCGATGGGGTTGGTCGGCCACTTTTTGTTTTTCACTGCGGGCGGCGTCGCGGGTTGGGGCGAAAGATAGGACCAATGACCTTCCCATTTGGCACCTTGTTGCACCCAACGTTTCAACAACGCGATCTGTTGCGAGTTCAGCGTTTTTTGCGAAGTCGACGGCGGCATCTGTTCTTCAGGATCTTTGGAAGTAATCCGGCGGATGATTTCGCTTTCCTCCGTTTTGCCGCGGACGACGGGATGTTTGCCGTCAATCTCGTCGAAGAGGCCAGACTGCGTATCGAGGCGCAACTTTGCCTTGCGACGATTCTTATCCGGACCGTGGCAGGTGAAACAATTGTCGGAGAGCAGTGGACGAATATCGCGATTGAACTCGGCAACCTTGGGCAGGGGTTCCGCTGAAAAAGCGTTGTGCGCCAGCGCTAAAGAACCGGCGACGATGAAAGCGGCAATTTGTCTCATGGGAATTCGGAGCAATCGTGACACAGAAGAGTTCCAGCTGAAAGGAGGTTTCTGTTTTAAACGACGGATGGGCACAGATGGATTCGGACGACAAACCAGAATCTGCTATTCGTAAAATCTGATGCATGGAATGTACGTTCCCATTACACTCCCTCGAATGTCGGGCAGTCATTTGGAATTTAATTTTGCATCGCTCAAACCTTCGCAAGGTTCCGAGGAGTTCCTGAAGTGTGTCTCCGCCTTTTGTGAATTTGGCGAGCAAACGCGCCAACTGGTGACAGAGAGCCAGACGTTCGATGCGAAACCGATTTGCGTCGCCACGTTCGTCAATGAATTCTGGACGACCAAGCAGCGGGCCGCGAGTCGGTTGCATGAGATTTCTTATCGCGCCTGTTTCAAGCCGCAGCTCCCGCGTTTTTTTATCGAACGACTCACTGCGCCAGGCGACACCGTCTACGATCCGTTCATGGGTCGGGGCACGACTCTGGTGGAATCGGCTCTGCTCGGAAGAATTCCTTTCGGTTGCGATATCAATCCGCTGAGCGCCATGCTCACTCGACCGCGCATTAATCCACCCACGCTCGACGAAATCGGTCTTCGGTTGCAGGAGATTGATTTCGCAGACTACGACGAATGGCCGGAAGAGCTTTTCGTGTTCTATCATCCTGAGACGCTCAAGCAGATTGTGGCGTTAAAAAAATTTCTTCTCCTGCGAGCGGCGGCTAAAACGTTGGATTATGTCGATGAATGGATTCGCATGGTCGCGGTGAATCGGTTAACAGGACATTCCACCGGATTCTTTTCGGTTTACACGTTACCGCCCAATCAAGCGGTCTCGATCAAGTCGCAGATCAAGATCAATGCCGATCGTAATCAAACGCCGCCTAAACGGAACGTAGTCGGGATTATTTTAAAGAAATCTCAATCGTTGCTGAGCGATTGTGACGCAGAAGCACGCGGTCGACTAAATGAGGTCGCCTCGCGATCATTACTGCTTACCGAAGCATCATCGTCGACCTTCCAGATTCCGGAGAACAGCGTTTCGCTTGTGGTTACGTCCCCGCCATTCCTGGATGTCGTTGATTATGCCGGCGATAATTGGCTGCGTTGCTGGTTCGTCGGCATCGACGCCAAGTCAGTGCAATTGACCGTTCCGAAAAAGATCGAGGATTGGCAACGGGCGATGACGGAGGTGTTCCGCGAATTGCATCGGATGTTGAAACCCGGTGGCTACGTCGCCTTTGAAGTAGGCGAAGTGCGCGGTGGAAAAGTAAAATTGGAAGAAGCGGTTTTGCCCTGTGGCATTGAAGTCGGCCTCAAACCGGAATTGATTCTGATCAACGACCAGGAATTTACGAAGACGGCCAACTGCTGGGGCGTGAATAATAATGCCAAGGGGACAAACACGAACCGCATCGTGCTGTTCCGAAAAGCGTAAAGCAGACATCAGGCTGCGAACGGGCGCATCTTGACATTACCACCCCACCGACTGAGGGCAGTCGGCCTACAAAAGGCACGGTGTAGGCCGCGTGCCCTCACGCGGCGGGGTTCGAAAAGACAAAGACGGTGGCAGTGTCAAGATGCGCCGGCTGCGAACTACCGTAGAAGTTTGATGCTTCAATTTCATCCTCGATGCTGCACGCTGACGGCATGAAGCCGTTCCTGACTTGTCTGTGTCTGATTCTCGCAACGCAAGCTGCTTTGCCCTGCATCAACAAAAGCGGAACCCAATTGAACGGCACCGTTCGACGTGATTTGGCCGAACCCGACGGAGAAATGTTGCGGGACAGATTGAGATACAATCCCAAGCCGGATGGAGCAAAAATGGAAG